>NZ_JBFHDW010000310.1:0-2839 GCF_041584535.1 Actibacterium sp.
GGTCGAGGTCGATTTCCTTGAGGCGTCTTCCTATGGCAACTCGACCGAAAGCTCGCGCGAGGTGCGGATCCTGAAAGATCTGCGCGGCGAGATCGAGGGCCGCGACGTGCTGGTGGTCGAGGATATCGTCGACACCGGCTTTACCCTGAAACATGTGCTGCACATGCTGAACGGCCGGGCGCCACGGCGGCTTGAGGTCTGCGCCCTGCTGGACAAACCGGCCCGACGCGAGGTGCCGGTGCGGGCGAAATGGATCGGGTTCGAAATCCCCGACGAATTCGTTGTCGGCTATGGCATCGATTACGCCCAGCGCAATCGCAACCTGCCCTTTATCGGCAAGGTGCGGTTCCCGGAATGAACCTGCGGCCGTTTCTGCGGATGGCAAAATGGGCGCACCGCCCGCCGTCGCAGCGCCGGGTGGTTCTGGTGCTTGCGGTGATCGCGATCTGTCTGGCGCTGTGGGCGGTCGATCACTGGATCGGCTGGCCCGACTGGCTGACGCTTGAGGGCACGCCGAAAGGCCGGATCAACTAACGCCCGGCCAGCCGCACCGCATCGCGGCCCAGTTCCTCGACCAGCAAGGCCCGCGCCGCTGAAATGCGCGGCACATCGACCAATTCGGCATGACTGGCGACCCAGATCGGGATGTCCAGCTCGGGACCGGTGCCCGCCAGCCGGATCAATCGCGGATCGCCATCGCCCAGCACGCAAGGCAGCGCCGTCTTGCCCAGCCCCTGCGCCACCAGTTCGCGCAGCACCAGAAAGCTGTCCGCAGTGGCCACCGGCGCATCGCACCCGACCTGTTCGCGCAGCCAGACCCCGATCCGCGCCCGCCCCGGCGCGCCGGCCAGACCCAGCCAGCGATCCGGCGCCCCCGCCGTGGCATAGATCGCAAAGCCCAGACTGGCCGCCACCTGCCCGATCATGTCATCGCCCAACTGCTGGGCCGGGCGCACGGTGATATCGGCGTGAAGCCGCGCCAGATCCAGATGCGCATTGGTGCACAAGAGCGACAGTTGCAACCCGGACTCGCGTTTCAACAACCGGCCCAGAACCGCCGGCAGCACCGCGTAACAGAACGTATCGGTCGAGGTCACCCGCACCTCGCCGGTCAGCGGGGTCGAAACCCCACGGATGCGGCGCTCGACCCCGTCCACGGCGATCTTTACCTCGCGCGCGGCCTCGATCACCCGCAGACGATCCGGCAGAATGCTGTATCCCTGCGGCGTGCGTTCGAACACCGGGGCGCCGTGGCGTTCCTCGAACGCGGCGATCCGGCGCAAAACCGTGGCATGGTTCACCCCCAATTGCCGCGCCGCACTGCTGACCGTGCCGGCCTCGGCCACCGCCAGAACGAACCGCAGATCATCCCAATTGTCGCTGTGCATATTCTCACGACCTGCCCGCATTAATTTCGACTGGTATTCTTTTCGCACAGGCTTAGGC
Source organism: Actibacterium sp. (assembly GCF_041584535.1). Taxonomy (GTDB): domain Bacteria; phylum Pseudomonadota; class Alphaproteobacteria; order Rhodobacterales; family Rhodobacteraceae; genus Actibacterium_D. The sequence continues at coordinate 1,447 of NZ_JBFHDW010000310.1, forward strand.
TTTTTCACACATCACAATTCTGACAGGGAGAAATTGATGTCTGTTCTTACCAAGTGTGCCGCCACCGCCCTTGCGCTGGGGCTTTCTACCAGCGGCGTCTTTGCCGCCTCGCCGGACGCCAAGATGATCGAAGGCGCGATCAAGGCCCGCAAAGCCGTAATGACACTGAACGCCGCCAATATCGGCGTGCTGGTGGCCATGGCCAAAGGCGATGCCGCCTATGACGCCGATCATGCCGGCAAAGCCGCCAAGAACCTCGACCTGCTCAGCGATCTCAGCATCGGCAGCTATTTCCCGCCCGACTCGGACTCGATGTCGGTCGAAGGAACCCGCGCCATGCCCGAGCTGTGGGATAACCTGCCCGACGTGGCCGCGAAATCCGCCGCTTTGAACACTGCAGTCGATGCGCTGGTTCTGGCGGCCAGCACCGATCTTGAGGCACTGCGCGGCGCGATCGGCCCGGTCGGTGCCGCCTGCGGCGCCTGTCACAAAGCCTATCGCACCCCCGAATAAGCCGATAGCATCGGGCGGCGGCCCAAGCGCCGCCCGCAACCTTTGGGAGTGCCATGCGTCGACTGTTTCTTGCCCTGTTCTGTCTGGTCCTGATCGGGCTGGCCGGGTTCTGGCTGATCACCGCACCGCGGCCCTTGCCCAAGGATCGCCTTACCGGGCTGACCGGTGATGCCAGCCGCGGCGAAACCGTGTTCTGGGCGGCAGGCTGTGCCTCGTGCCACGCCGCCGAGGGCGCCACGGGCGAGGCGAAACTGCGCTTGGGCGGCGGGCAACGCTTTGCCAGCCCGTTCGGCACCTTTCTGGCCCCGAATATCTCGCCCGACCCCGAAAACGGCATCGGCGGTTGGAGCCTGCCCGAGTTCGCCAACGCCGTGCTGCGCGGCGTCTCGCCCCAAGGCGCGCATTACTATCCGGCCTTCCCCTATACCTCGTATCAACACGCCACGGATCAGGACATCGCCGATCTCAAGGCGTTCATCGATGGCCTGCCGCCGGTCGCAACCGCCAGCCAACCGCATGACGTGGGCTTTCCCTTCAACATCCGCCGCAGCCTTGGCGGCTGGAAACTGCTGTTCGCGCGCAGCGATTGGGTGATCAGCGGCGATCTGGACCCACAACTGACCCGCGGTCGCTATCTGGTCGAGGCCCTCGGCCATTGCGGCGAATGCCACACCCCGCGCAATCCGCTGGGCGGCATCCTCCGTAGCAAATGGTTGACCGGGGCGCCGACCCCGGACGCTAAAGGCAAAGTGCCCGGCCTCACCCCCGCCACGCTGGATTGGAGCGCGCAGGACATCGCCTATTATCTGGAAACCGGCTTTACGCCCGAATTTGACAGCGCCGGTGGTCACATGGCCTCGGTGGTCGAAAACGCTGGCCA
>NZ_JBFHDW010000311.1:0-2811 GCF_041584535.1 Actibacterium sp.
AACCGATGCCATCGGCGCCAAAGGCGCGGGTATGGTTTAAGAAAGGTCGGCAAATGTCTGCACTTAAAATCAAAAAAGGCACGTCGAAACATTCGGCCTATGACCTGCGCGACCCGAATTCGGAGGTGATCGAAAGCCATACTCTGGCGGTTCTGGTCGATAACGAAGCCGGGGTTCTGGCGCGGGTGATCGGGCTGTTTTCGGGCCGTGGCTATAACATCGACAGCCTGACCGTGGCCGAGGTCGATCATCAGGGCCACCTGTCGCGCATCACCATCGTGACCCGCGGCACGCCGGCAGTGATCGAACAGATCAAGGCGCAACTGGGCCGGATCGTGCCGGTGCACGAGGTTCACGACCTGACCGTCGAAGGCCCCAGCGTCGAACGTGAACTGGCACTGATCAAGGTCTCTGGTCAGGGCGAAAAGCGTATCGAGGCGCTGCGTCTGGCCGAGATCTTCCGCGCCAATGTCGTCGACAGCACGCTGGAAAGCTTCGTGTTCGAAATGACCGGCACCCCCGGCAAGATCGACGCTTTTGCCGAATTGATGCGGCCGCTGGGCCTGTCCGAAGTGGCCCGCACCGGCGTCGTCGCCCTGTCGCGCGGCGCCTGATCGCAATTCAAGGGCCGCCCGGCGCATATGTCGGGCGGCCCTTTCGCATTTCCGCACATCAGATGTTCGGAAACGGCACTCCCCTTTTCGCGGCTTTGCCCCATATACTGAGCAAGCAGAAAGGGAGACCCCGATGACATTCCGCCCCGTTCGATCCGAATCCCACGCCCAGCCGACGATGGAGGGCGCGGGCGTTCACCTGCACCGCGTTTTCGGCTTTGGCGACCCGGCCGAAAGCGATCCGTTCCTGTTGCTGGACGATTTCCGCAATGACGATCCGCGCTTTTACAGCCGCGGTTTCCCGTGGCACCCGCATCGCGGCATCGAGACCATCACCTATGTGCTGGAAGGCACGGTGGCGCATGGCGACAGCTTGGGCAATCACGGCGAACTGGGCGCGGGTTCCGTCCAGTGGATGACCGCCGGGTCAGGGATCATGCATCAGGAAATGCCGCGCGGCAACGCCAAGGGCCAGATGCACGGGTTCCAGCTGTGGGCCAACCTGCCCTCCAGCCTGAAAATGACCGCGCCGCGCTATCAGGACATCTCGGCCAGCGATATTCCCCAGATCATCGACGACGACGGCACAGCGGTAAAGATCATCACCGGCAAGTTTTGGGGCAAGGCCGGCCCGGTTGACGGTATCGCCGCCGAGCCGCTTTATCTGGATGTCTCGGTGCCGCCGAACACCCGCAAGACCCTGCCGGTCGACACCCATTCCAATGCCTTTGCCTATGTCTTTGCCGGGGCGGGCACGTTCCGCGACGCATCGAACCCGGTTGGCGTGAAGGTTGAAAAGGAATTCGCGGGTCAGGAACTGAACATCCGCGATCTGACCGGCAACCGCACGCTGGTGCGGTTCGACACCGGCGACGAGATCAGCGTGCAGGCCGGTCCCGAGGGCATCCGGTTCCTGCTGATCGCCGGGCGCCCGTTGCAAGAGCCGGTGGCGTGGCACGGCCCCATCGTGATGAACACTCGTGCCGAGCTGATGCAAGCGATGCAGGATCTGAACAACGGCACCTTCATCAAGGACTGAAACGAAAACGCCCCGGCCATTGGCCGGGGCGCTGAAATCGCCGCGTGGCGCCCGGATTATTCCGAAGCGGGCAGCAGACCGGCGGCATCGCCAGCCTCGATTTCCTCAACCGTCAGGAACCCGTCGGCATCGGTGTCGACGGCGCTGAACTGATCAGCGGTCAACTCGGGGAACTCGGCCAGCATTTCTTCCATCGAGACCTTGCCGTCACCGTCGATATCCAGAGCCGAGGCATCGACTTCGGCAAAGGCGGTGGCGCCGGTCAGGGTCAGAACGGCGGCGAGGGCTGCAAATTTCGGGGTCATATCTGAAAAACTCCTGCATTCAGATGGTCAACGGCTCATACGCCGTCGTCCCGGCAGATATGCCTGTCCCACGGCGTCCGCAATGGGGGGCGGGCCGGGAAAATTTCCTTATTCTCAACCCGTTACCCGCCAAGAAAAAGGGGCACCCGAAGGCGCCCCAGTCTCGCTGATAAGGCTCAGTGTTTATACCGCCCGGTTTGTTGCCTGCGGCCTTATCCGCGTCGAGGGCGAGCGCACCCGCCCCGGAACGATGCCCCGCCTGCCGCCGCTTGGGGTCGGCAGCAGGCAGAACCTCTTAGCTGCACCCGCTGGTCGCGCCGCAGGTGTTGCATTTCATGCAGGTGCCGTTGCGCACCAGCGTGTAGTTGCCGCAATCGCCGCAAGGATCGCCCTCGTAGCCCTGCATCTTGGCCTTGGTGCGGACATCCATGCTGACAGCGCCGGTGGCCAGACCGGTGCTGCCGGCCACAGCGGCGCGGGCCTGTCCGGTTTCCGGCACCAGCGTTTGCAGCGCCGCCATCGGATCGGCCGCATTCAGCGCCGTGGCCCCGGTCATCCCGCCTTGCAGCACCACCAGTTCCTGCGGCATCCGCTTGCGCAGATAACCGGTCGAGGAAATCTGCTTGAGCACTTCCAGAGATTTCGACGCCGCGGTTTCGCTGAGGTCCTTGAGGTTCGATTTACCCTCGCCCTCGCCGCCGCCGATGTCATCAAACGCCGCGCCTTGCGGTTTGACATGGGCCAGATCGGTGCGGTCCAGATAGCTGACGGCCAGTTCGCGGAAGATATAATCAAGGATCGAGGTCGCCGACTTGATGCTGTCATTGCCCTGAACCATCCCGGCCGGTTCAAA
>NZ_JBFHDW010000312.1:0-2795 GCF_041584535.1 Actibacterium sp.
AAGGAGACGACGCTTATGAAGGTATTGGTGCCTGTGAAGCGCGTGATTGACTATAACGTTAAGGTTCGTGTGAAGGCGGACGGTAGCGGAGTTGATCTTGCGAATGTGAAGATGTCGATGAACCCGTTTGACGAGATTGCGGTTGAAGAAGCGATCCGTCTGAAGGAATCGGGCGCCGCGAGCGAGGTTGTCGCGGTGTCGATCGGGGTCAAGCAGGCGGCCGAGACGCTGCGGACGGCTTTGGCGATGGGTGCGGACCGGGCGATCCTGATTGTTGCGGCGGATGACGTGCATCAGGACATCGAGCCCTTGGCGGTTGCCAAGCTCTTGAAGGCGGTTGTCGACGAAGAGCAGCCGGGTCTGGTGATTGCCGGCAAGCAGTCGATCGACAATGACATGAACGCCACCGGCCAGATGCTGGCGGCGCTTCTGGGCTGGGGTCAGGCGACCTTTGCCTCGGAGGTCAGGATCGACGGCGGTGCCGCCACGGTGACCCGCGAGGTTGACGGCGGGTTGCAGACGATCAGCGTCACGCTGCCGGCGATCATCACCGCTGATCTGCGGCTGAACGAGCCGCGCTATGCCAGCTTGCCGAACATCATGAAGGCCAAGAAGAAGCCGCTGGATGAGAAGACGCCTGCCGATTACGGCGTCGACATCAGCCCGCGCCTGACCGTGATCAGCACGGTCGAGCCCTCGGCGCGGTCGGCCGGTGAAATTGTCGGCTCGGTGGACGAGCTGGTTGCGAAACTCAAATCGGCGGGGGCTGTGTAATGGCTGTTCTCCTTCTTGCAGAAGTGAATGATGGCGCACTGGCGCTGGATGCGACGGCCAAGGCGGTAACGGCTGCCCGGGCGCTTGGCGATGTGACGGTTCTGTGCGCGGGCGCTTCGGCGGCGGGCGCGGCGGCGGATGCGGCCAGGATCGACGGCGTGGCGAAGGTGCTTGTGGCCGAGGATGCCAGCCTCAGCCACCGTCTGGCCGAACCGACGGCGGATTTGATTGTCGGTCTGGCCGGCGGTTACAGCCACATCGTGGCGCCGGCGACGACCGATGCAAAGAACGTGATGCCGCGGGTTGCGGCGCTGTTGGATGTGATGGTGATCTCGGATGTCTCCGGTGTTGTGGACGGTGATACGTTCGAGCGCCCGGTCTATGCGGGCAACGCAGTTCAGACGGTAAAGTCGAAAGATGAAAAGAAGGTTATCACCTTCCGGACTTCGACGTTTGATGCGGCGGGCACAGGTGGTTCGGCCGCGATCGAGACCGTTTCGGTCGGTGCTGCGGCGGGGCTGTCGTCCTGGGTCGAGGACAAACTGGCGGCCAGCGATCGGCCGGAACTGACCAGCGCCGGGATCGTTGTCTCGGGCGGGCGCGGTGTCGGCTCGGAAGCGGACTTTGCCCTGATCGAGAAACTGGCTGACAAGCTGGGCGCCGCCGTTGGCGCGTCGCGCGCGGCGGTCGACAGCGGCTATGCGCCGAACGACTGGCAGGTCGGCCAGACCGGCAAGGTCGTGGCGCCGGACCTGTATATCGCGGTCGGCATCTCGGGCGCGATCCAGCACCTTGCCGGCATGAAAGACAGCAAGATCATCGTCGCGATCAACAAGGACGAAGAGGCCCCGATCTTCCAGGTCGCCGATTACGGTCTGGTCGCGGATCTGTTCGTGGCGCTGCCTGAGCTGACTGAAAAAATCTGACGACTAGACAGGGATTTAAGATAATGACCTATACCGCTCCGCTTGAGGACATGCTGTTCGTTCTTGAAGATCTCTGTGGTCTTGAAGAGGTATCAAAGCTGCCGGGTCTCGAAGATGCGACCCCCGACATGGTCGCCGCCATTCTGGAAGAGGCCGGCAAGTTCGCCGGTCAGGTTCTGGCGCCGCTGAACGTGGTGGGCGACACCAAGGGCCTGAAATTCGAAGATGGCGCCGTCACCACCCCCGAGGGCTGGTCCGAGGCCTATCAGGGGATCGTCGAGATGGGCTGGAACAGCCCGACCGCCGACCCGGAACATGGCGGCATGGGCCTGCCTGCCGTGGTGAACGCCTGTATTCAGGAGATGTTCAACGGCGCGAATACCGCCTTTCAACTGTGCCCGATGCTGACGCAGGGCGCGATCGAGGCGATCGAGGGCTATGCCTCGGATGAACTTAAAGAGACCTATCTGCCGAAACTGGTGACCGGGGAATGGACCGGCACCATGAACCTGACCGAGCCTCAGGCGGGCTCTGATCTGGCCGCGATCCGCTCGAAAGCGGTTCCCGAGGGCGATCATTACCGTGTCAGCGGGCAGAAGATCTTTATCACTTACGGCGAACACGACATGGTCGAGAACATCATCCATCTCGTGCTGGCGCGCCTCCCCGACGCGCCGGAAGGGGTCAAGGGCATTTCGTTGTTCGTCGTGCCTAAATTCATGGTCAATGCCGATGGTTCGCTGGGCGATCGCAACGATGTTCGTTGCGTGTCGATCGAGCACAAGCTGGGCATCCACGGCAGCCCGACCTGCACGCTGGCCTTTGGCGACACTGGCGGTGCGATCGGTTATCTGGTGGGCGAGGCCAATAAGGGCCTGCAATATATGTTCGCCATGATGAACAGCGCCCGTCTGGGTGTCGGCCTGCAGGGCATCGGCATTGCCGAACACGCGACCCAGCACGCCACCGCCTATGCGATGGAGCGCAAACAGGGGGGCACGCCGCCGGAATCCGGTATCGACACCATCATGGGCCACCCTGACATCCGCCGGATGCTGGGCCTGATGAAATCGCGCACCGAAGCGGCGCGGGTTC
>NZ_JBFHDW010000313.1:0-2791 GCF_041584535.1 Actibacterium sp.
GAGGCCACAAGGTCTTGCAGCGCGCCAAGTTCGTCCTGCGGCAGCGGCTGCCAGACCTCGGCGCCTGAATCGTCGATCACCCGCTGCCCGTCAATCAGCACTGCCACCGAAATCCGCCGGATCGCGCCCGGCACCCGCAGCAATTCGCGTTGGGTTTCCGAGACCTCGAAATTCACCCGCTCGCGGGTTTCGCTGTTCGAGGACGAGGCGCTGCTGCCTAGGGCGCCATCGCCGTTGGGCAGGTTGCTGGTGACCGTCACCGCGCCGCTGCCCTGATCGGACGAGGCCGTGCTGCGTTCTTCGGTATCGGTGGAAATTGCGACGCGACCCTCGGGGTCGAAGGTGCGTTCGACGATGGATTCGCGTTCGGTCACGGTATCGACGCTGACCTCGACCACCGCGCGGCCCGGCCCCATGCGGGCGGCCAGCAAATGTTCGACATTCTGCTTCAATTGCTCCGCACGGTCACCCGAGGCCGCCGCCAGATGCGTGTCATCCCCCGCGACGATCAGGCCGATTTCGCTGTCGATCACCGCGACATCCTCGGGCGACATGCGCGCGACGGACGAGGCAACCAGATAGCGCAGCGCCTTGGCCTGTGTCGCGGACAGAGGCTCGCCTGACGAGGTGACCGTGACCGCCGCCGTCGGCTTGGCGTCGCGCCGAAACGGCCCGCCGGTGGCGCTGGCGATATGCACCCGCGCGGCGCGGACGCCGGGGGCGGCCAGAATGGTGCGCGCCAGTTCGCCCTCTTTCGCGCGCCAATAGGCGGCATCGAACATTTGCGACGTGGTGCCAAAGCCAGACAGGTTGTCCAGCAACTCATAACCCGCGCCGCCATTCGCGGGCAGGCCTTCGCTGGCCAGGGTCATCCGCAACATGTCGCGCTGGCTGGCGTCGACAAAGATCGCCCCGCCCCGCACGTCATAGGTGACGCCGCGCTGTTCCAACGATGCGACAACCTCGCCCGCGGTTGCGCTTTCCAGCCCGGAATACAGCAGCACCATCTGCGGCGTCGCCGCGAGCCGGGACAAGGCCAGCACCGCCGCGAACATGGCGACGGTCGCCAGCGCCACGATGATCCGCCGGCGGGAATCCAGACCCGCCCAGACAGCCGTAATTTGTTGCAAGACGAAACTCCTGTTCAGGCGGGCTTCTGCCCGGTTCGTTTCGTCACCTTTGTCTGAAGGGTCTTAACATTCGGTTAGCCCTTGTCGGCCTATACCGAGGAAACGGAAAAACGATGGACAGGGGCAATGGCCGAGCCTGAGACACAAACGGAACCGGTGGTGAAAAAGCGATCAAAGCGGCCGCTTTTGATCGGGGTAATTCTGGCGCTCCTCGCCGGGGGCGGCGGGTTTTATGCGATGTATTCCGGGATGTTAGACAGTTTTGGACATGGGGAAAGCCCGCGCGCACAAACCGACCATGCCGCGCCCAGCCAAAGCCGTGATATCGCGTTTGTGCCGATTGATCCGCTGATCATTTCGCTGGGGCCCGGTGCCGCGAATCGGCATCTGCGGTTCTCGGCCCAGCTTGAGGTGAATGCCGCCTATGAACATGACGTGGCGCTGCTTTTGCCGCGGGTGATGGACGTTCTGAACGGCTATTTGCGGGCGGTTGCGATGTCCGATCTGGAAGATCCCACCGCGCTGTTGCGCCTGCGCGCGCAAATGCTGCGGCGGATCCAACTGGTCACCGGCGAAGGCCGGGTGCGCGACCTGTTGATCACCGAATTCGTGCTGAGTTGATGGAGGGTGCCGTGACTATGATCGCCGATATTCTTCTGTCCGCCGGGGCGCTGGGCGCCGCGATCTATTGCATGATCCTGTCCCGGCGCCTGAGGCGGTTCAACGACCTTGAAACCGGCATGGGCGGCGCGATTGCGGTGCTGTCGGCACAGGTCGACGACATGACCCGCGCGTTGGAGGGCGCCCGCAGCACGGCGCGCACGTCTTCGGCGACGCTGGGCGATCTGACCGACCGGGCCGAAGGCGTGGCACAGCGGTTAGAGCTGTTGGTGGCCTCGTTGCACGACATGCCCGCGCAACCCACCCGACCCGATCGCCCGGCACAGGTTGCGGCGTTCGTGCGGTCCCCCCATCGCGACAAACCGCCTCCGCTGGTGCTGCGCAACCGGACAGAGGCCGCAGAATGACCCGCCCGACCCGCAACAGGATTGCGGCACGCGGTGCGCTGTTCGTGCTGGCGGCGCTGTTGGCGGCGTCTGGTCTTATCCGGTTGGGGCAGGGCCCGGCACAGGCAGTGGCGCGGGAATTCAGCCATCTTGAAATGCCCGAACCCGCCGCCCAGCCGTCCTGTGCGCCGACGGACGATTCTGCCCTTGGGGCGATCCTGTCGAAATTGCAGGACCGCGAACGCGCGGTCGCCGAAACCGAACAGCGGCAAAAGCACGACGCGCAAACCCTGGCCGTGGCCCGCGAGGAAATCCAGGACCAACTGCACGCCCTTGCCGAGGCCGAGGAAAGCCTGCGCAGCACATTGGCGCTGGCCGAAACCGCTGCCGAAGATGACCTGAGCCGCCTGACCACGGTCTATGAAAACATGAAGCCGAAAGACGCCGCCGCGCTGTTCGAACAGATGGCACCCGAATTCGCCGCCGGGTTTTTTGGTCGAATGCGCCCCGATACCGCGGCGCAGATCATGGCGGCGCTGTCGCCCGCGTCGGCCTATTCGATCAGCGTCATTCTGGCGGGCAGAAACGCAGGCGTCCCCAGCCAATAATTTATTAACGCACAGCTGCGACAGTCAGGCACCGGACGCAGCTTTA
>NZ_JBFHDW010000314.1:0-2791 GCF_041584535.1 Actibacterium sp.
CGATCAAGTCGCAATATGCCCGGCTGAAAGCCTATTTCAAATCCGATCAGGGCCGCGCGAACCTGTCGCAAAATGGCGATCCGGCGCAGGTTCGGGTCATTCGCACCAGCATGACCAATGGCGTGTTCATCGTGCAGGCGCGCGACAACAGCGCCGAAATGCCCCGTGGCCAGTGGCGGGCGATTTTCGATCTTGGCGATTACGTGGTCTCGGCCACAGTCACCGCCTTGCAGGATCAGCCGATTTCCGACGATGCCGGCGGTGCGACGCTTGAGGCGCTGATCGCCCGGATCGTGACGACCAAGGCCGCCAGCGAATAGGCCTCGGCCGATTTGTTGCGGTTCAGATCGGAAATCCGCCTCAATGTTCTGGAATCGTTAAGTGTCCCGGCCTAAGCTGCCGGAGCGAATGCGCAAGGATACGAGGGCGGAATGGCCAACCGGATCGAGGTTATGATGGACCGGCTGTTGCAAAAACGGGTGCTGCGACGCTGGACCCGTGTTGCCGACAATGCCGCCGCCCTGCCGATCTCGCAACTCAAGCTGCAACGCGGACGGGCGCGGGCGCTGCGCCGTCAGATCGACCGGGTGATTCACGTTGCCGACAGCCGCCTGACCCTGCCGCTGATCGGGGCGAATGCGATCCGGCGGCCGATGGGATCGGATTGGGTCTATCGCCCGCAAATTTGGCGCGGACCGCTGAACGTGCCGGGGCTTGCCGCAGTGGAATCGAAAACGGCGCTGGGCGACGAGGTGACGCTGTTCCACGATTGCGCGGTTAGCGAACTGACGCTGCGCCAGATTCGCAATACCCGCGAAACCGATCTGGCGCCGTTCGGCCTGCGGATGGATGTGTTCCGGTTCGATGGCTCGTTCCTGTCGCTGGTGCTGAACCTGCCGCAAGACGGTGTGACCGGCCTGAGCCGTCGCCATGTCGTGCGGCTGGACGCCATCGTCGAGATGGAAAAACCGCTTGAGATTTTCGCCCGGCTGAACGTGCGCCATGGCCCGAACACCGAACAGATCGTCCGCGAATTGCCGCTGCATGAGCAAGAGGTATTCGTCGAATTCGATCTGGCCTATACCAAGCTGAACGAAAAGCGGGTCGAGGCGATGTGGGTCGATCTGATCTTTGAAGGCCCCGAGATGAACCAGATCATTTTGCGCGACATCACCTTAAGCCGCCGTCCGAGGGCCGAGCTATGAAACAAGCCAAAGTCACCGCAATGGTTTTGACCAAAACCCAGATTCGCGCCGGGGTCTGGCAGGGCGTGCTTGAGATCATGCCGCCGGATGCCGAAGCGCCGGAAATTCAGATCCTGCATCTGGAACAGCCGCTGGACGGTCTGACCGTGACCGCCGATCCGCAGGCGCAGGGGCGGTTCAACCTGTCGATCGCGCTGCCGGTCGGGGTGATCAGCGACGGGGTTCAGACCTTTCTGATCCGCGATGTGGCTGCTGATGCGACGCTGGGGCATTTCACCATCGTCACCGGCGAGCCGCTTGAAGATGACATCCGCGCCGAGGTCGAATTGCTGCGGGCCGAGCTGGACGTGCTCAAACGTGCCTTCCGCCGGCATTGTCTGGAAACTTCGTAAGCCTTTTACGCCGCGTTCGGGCGTGACAAACTGGTCGTTGCAGGCTCAGATACCCCCAACTTATGGGAGGCCCGCATGACCGATTATCCGCATCTTCTGGCACCGCTGGATCTGGGATTCACCACGCTGAAAAACCGCGTGCTGATGGGGTCGATGCATACCGGGCTTGAGGAAACCAAGGATTGGAACCGCGTGGCCGAATTTTATGCGGCGCGGGCGCGCGGCGGGGTTGCCCTGATGGTGACCGGCGGCATGGCCCCCAATCCCGAAGGCGGGGTCTTTCCCGGCGCGGCGGGCCTTTATACCCCGCAGGACATCGCCAATCACCGCATCGTCACTGACCGGGTTCACGACGCGGGCGGCAAGATCGCGATGCAGATCCTGCACGCCGGGCGCTATGCCTATGGCCCGGATTGCGTCGCGCCCAGCCCGGTGAAATCGCCGATCTCGCCCTATCCGCCGATCGAACTGGACGAGGCCGGGATCGAGAAGCAGATCACTGATTTCGTCACCGCCGCGACCCGTGCCCGCGAAGCTGGCTATGACGGGGTCGAGGTGATGGGGTCCGAGGGCTATTTCCTGAACCAGTTCATCGTCACCCATACCAACAAGCGCACCGATCGCTGGGGCGGCAGTTACGAAAACCGGATTCGCCTGCCGATCGAGGTGGTGCGCCGGGTGCGCGCGGCGGTGGGCGACGATTTCATCATCATCTACCGGCTGTCGATGATTGATCTGGTGCCCAATGGCTCGACCCATGATGAGGTGGTGCAACTGGCGCAGGCGATCGAGGCCGCAGGTGCGACGATCCTGAACACCGGCATCGGCTGGCATGAGGCACGCGTGCCGACCATCGCCACCTCGGTGCCGCGCCGCGCCTTTGCCTGGGTCACGAAAAAGCTGATGGGCAAGGTTGGCATCCCGGTGATTACCTCGAACCGGATCAACGCCCCCGACGTGGCCGAGGCGGTTCTGGCCGAGGGCTGTGCCGACATGGTGTCGATGGCGCGGCCGTGTCTGGCGGATGCCGATTTCGTCGCCAAGGCGGCCGGGGGCCGCACGGCGGAAATCGCGCCCTGCATCGCCTGCAATCAGGCCTGTCTGGACCACACGTTCGGCGGCAAGATCAGCACTTGTCTGGTCAACCCGCGCGCCTGTTATGAAACCGAATTGCAGATCACCCCGGCCGCGCAG
>NZ_JBFHDW010000315.1:0-2743 GCF_041584535.1 Actibacterium sp.
CAAGGGGTGAAAGAAATGTGACGGCGACCGGCCAGCGCGCCGGACGCGGGGACGCTGGCCCCTACCCGACCTGTCGGCCGTGACACCAGACGCCGCGAATGACCGGGCTGCCTTCGACGCGGGTGACGCGGATCATATCCGCATAATAGCCTTCCCCGAGCAGGCCGCGATCGGCAAAGCCCACCGCCCGCGCCGGGGTCGAAGTTACGGTCGCCACCGCACGTGGAAGATTGTCCCACAGATCGGCCAGAAGAAACGCCGAGGACAACAGCGCATAGGGCACGTAATCGGACGAGATAATATCCAGCAGCCCCATTTCGGCCAACCTATGCGCCGCGACATTCCCCGAATGCGAGCCGCCCCGGATCAGGTTCGGCGCGCCCATCATCACCGCGATCCCGTGCTGACGACAGGCCTGCGCCGCCTCGACAGTGGTCGGAAACTCGGCCACGCGCACACCGTATCCATGCGAGGTTTCGACATGTTCGGCGGTGGTATCGTCATGCGAAGCCAGAACCGCGCCCAGACGTGCGGCCTCTTTGACGGTGGCGGCCTCGTGGCGGGCGCCATAGGTGCTGCGCAACCCAAGCAGGTGATCGACATGATCCTCGAATTCACCGTCATTCATGCCGCGCTTTTTCTGCACATAGGTGCGCAGCGCGGTGATGTCGCGGAACTGGCGCTGACCGGGCGTGTGATCCATCAGCGAGACCAGACCGACCCGATCTTCGGGGCCGAATTCCGAAAATTCATCCTCAAGGGTTTCGGAACAGACCTCGCCGCGCAGGTGCAGGTAGTGGTTGATCTTCAACGCGCCCTTTTCCCGCAGCTCCATCACCTCGCGCGACACGGCGCGGGCGTATTTCGGATAACCGCCATCGTGGCTGTGGATCGACCCGATGCGCATGGCGTCGAAAACCGTGGTGATCCCGGCCGAGGCCAGCTCGGCGTCATGAGCCAGAATCGCCGCCGCATGCGGCCAGTCGACCTTGGGACGCGGCTCAAGATGGCGCTCAAGATTGTCAGTGTGCAATTCGACCAGACCGGGCATGATCGTGTCGCCGCCAACGTCGATCGCCCCGGCAACTGCGCTGGCCCCGGTGGCGATTTCGACGATCCGCCCATCCATGATGCGAAGGGTTCCGAAGATCAGCTCGTCGTCGCGCACGATCTGCGCATTGGTAAAAATCGTCTCGGTCATGGTCTGGTCCTGCGTTGCGCTTTGCCCTGTGCCATGTCTTTGTCACGGAGGTGTGACACTTGCCGACTAAACGCTCCGACATGACAGAGTTTCAAAGATTTGCCGTCTATTATGCGCCCCGTCCGGGCGCCTTTTCCGATTTCGCCAATGGCTGGTTGGGATGGGATGCCGTGCGCGGTCGCGCGGTGCCGCATCCGGATATTCCGGGCCTGCCGCTGCCGATCGAGGCCCTGACCCGGGCGCCGCGCAAATACGGGTTTCACGGCACGCTCAAGCCGCCGTTCCGCCTGCGCGATGGTCAATCCCGCGCTGCGCTGGAGGCCCGGATCGCGGAACTGGCTGCGCGGTTGGCGCCAGTAATCTGCGACGGGCTGGACCTGCGGCGCATCGGCCGGTTTCTGGCCCTGACGCCGCGCGGCGATACCCGCGCGCTGTCCGATCTTGCGGCGACGGTGGTGCGCGACCTTGATCCGTTCCGCGCCGCCCCCGGCTTGGGCGAGCTTGAACGGCGACGTGCGGCCGGTCTGAGCCCGCGTCAGAACGCCTATCTTGAAAGCTGGGGCTATCCCTATGTGATGGACGAGTTCCGCTTTCACCTGACCCTGACGGACAAGCTGTCTGACACCAAGGCCAAGCAGACCCAAACGGTGCTGGAACAGGCGATCACGCCACTGCCGCCACAGCCCTTCGAAATGACCGATCTGTGCCTGTTCGGCGAGGCTGCGGATGGCCGGTTCCACCTGCTGCATCGCTATGCGCTTTCGGGCTGAAGCGCGGCCAGAAAGGCCTGAACCGCCAACGCGAGATCGCCGTCATTCGACACCTGCCGCACCGGCAGGCCCGGCGCGACGGAATAATCGGAGCGGGCCAGACGGGTTTCGATCTGATCCCCGCTTTCACGCCCCCGCGCCGCCAGCCGTCTGGCCAGAGTTTCAGGCGAAGCCGTGACCAGCAATATCGACATGTCGGGATACAGGTCAAAAGCCAGCGGCAGGATCGCCCGCGAGCCATTAAAGATCACGTCCCGGCCCTGCGCCAGCGCCGCCTCAAATGTTCGGGGCACGCCATAGCTTAGCCCATGCGCCTGCCAGTGCAGCGCGAACGCGCCCGCCGCGACCCGGCGTGTGAATTCCGACGCACTGACGCCCTCGAAATCCTCGCCACCGGCCTTGGCCGGGCGGGTGATCACCCGACGCACCCGCAGCAGCAAGCTCCCGGGCGGCGTCCTGAATGCGTTGCTTCCCTGTCGGTGTCGCTGGACGTCCGAACACTTTGATCAACGCCTCTACGACTTCCACCGTCGCCGCCGTCCTCGCCCACGTGTCGGTGTCATTGTCACTGTCATTGTCTATGTCACTGTCAGGGACGAATACCGGGTCAGTATCCGGTAAGTGTTCCGCACCTAAAATGTCAGTATTTGTGTTGTCTGACCTGGGGGTTTGCCAACGTCCGCTTCGTGTAGCGGTTGGGTCATTCCAGCGTGCCCACTGCGTAAAAACGACGTTCAACATGCGTCCGTGACGTGTCCGACGGGTCTGTTTC
>NZ_JBFHDW010000316.1:0-2674 GCF_041584535.1 Actibacterium sp.
CCCCTTGCCGAACGCCGCCGCCGCATGGGCCAGCCGCTTGATCGGGCGCATCTGGTTGCGCAGGAAGATGAATGAGATCAGCGTCATCAACAGGCCGGTGACGATCATCAGCACCAGCAATTGATGCGGGTTCGAGGCCGACATGCGCTTGCGCTCAAGCTTCAGGTTCACCGGGCCGTATCTGGTCTCGGCCAACAGGTCGATCTGGCGCGCCGCATCCCACCACGGCACATCGCCGACCAGATCAATCGCCAGAACCGACGGCAGATCGCGGTGCAGCGTCGCCAGCACGATCCGGCCTGACAGATCGACCAGATTGCGCCGGTCGCGGCGCGCGACATGGGCGTCCGGCAGGCTGAGGTCGATCTCTAACCCCTGCGCCAGATCAATCGCGCCCGAAACGCTGCTGTGCAGGTCGGGGCCGTCGTTCAGCCGTTCCAGCAAATACCCGATCTCAAGCGCCACGTTATGCGACATCTGCCGGGTGACGCCTTCGAAATGGCGCTGGATAAACATGATCGACACGACAAGCTGAATGGTCACGATCGGCACAATCAGGATCAGCGCCGCCCGTCCATACAGGCCACGTGGCAAGGTGCGTTTGATCCAGCTCATCTTCATCGCTACAAGCGTATCTGGCCACCGCCACAGAAGGAAGCGGAACATGACCACTCCCAACCAGATTGCACCGCACGCCGGCGCGGTCGACCGGCCCGAGCCCGGCCTGCGCCGCGTGCTGGCGCCGAACCCGTCGCCGATGACCTTTCTGGGCACGAATACCTATATTCTGGGTCAGGGCGAGGTCGCCGTGATCGACCCCGGCCCGCAGGATGCCGCGCATATGGCCGCGATCATCGAGGCGCTGGAGCCGGGCGAGCGGATCAGCCACATCGTCTGCACCCATTCACATCTGGACCATTCGGCGCTGGCGCCCGAACTCAGCGAAGTCACCGGCGCCCCGATCGTGGCTTACGGCGACAGCACCGCCGGGCGGCGCGAAGATCTGGTCGGCCTTGCCGATCTGGGCGGTGGCGAAGGCGTGCATCTTGGCTTTGCCCCGCATGAAATTCTGGCCGACGCGGCGTGGCTGCATGGCAAGGACTGGAGCCTTCAGGCGATCTGGACCCCCGGCCACATGGGCAATCACATCTGCCTGGCCTGGGGCGACCGGGTGTTCTCGGGCGATCATGTCATGGGCTGGGCCACGTCGATGGTGTCGCCGCCCGATGGCGATCTGGGGGCGTTCATGGAGTCGCTGCGGAAACTTGAACCGCGCCGCGACCGGGTGTTTTATCCGGCGCATGGCGATCCGATCGACACCCCGCAAGACCGGGTGCGCGGGCTGCTGGCGCATCGCAAGGGCCGCGAGGCCGAAATCCGCGCCGCGCTGACCAGCGGCCCCGCAACCGCACCGCAGCTGGCTAAAGCGATCTATACCGACATCCCCCCGGCCCTGATCGGCGCCGCCACCCGCAACGTCCTTGCGCATCTTATTGATTTGACTGACAGAAAACTGACCGAAGCCGAAACCGGCCACGGCCTGACAACCGAATATGCGCTGCGGTGAATTTTCTGTCACTTTTTCTGCCGAACCCTCTGGACGGGGTCCGACCGGCTTGCTATATCGCCCCCGTGTTCCGGCGTAGCTCAGCGGTAGAGCAGTTGACTGTTAATCAATTGGTCGTAGGTTCGATCCCTACCGCCGGAGCCAATTTTCTCAAATGAGATCAATATGATGAAGGCCGCCCTTGAGGGCGGCTTTCGTCATTTTCGGGGTCCTCTACAACAACTCTACAAATTCGGGCCTCCACAACGAAAAAGCCCCAGACATGAACGCCCGAGGCACGTGGCACCGCCAACACAAGCGAAGACTTCACGGCTACCGATCAAAGGGGCTATATCCTTGCAGCACTTCAACCAGCCGAAGCTTCGATACAATCGCTTTGGGTCGCTCTCGTTTACCAGTTATCGCTGATCCTCCAAGTTTCGGGACCCATCTCTCCCAGTTGGTAGACCGCTTTCAGGGGGCTACTCCTGCCGGACTTCCGGGAAATGAGATAGAAGCGATAGGCCGTTCCTCCTACCCTCGACGGCAATAGGAGTCGCAGGTCAGCTATCGCTTGCGTCAGAATCTTCCCGGTCATCCTGCCAAGAAAATTCTACCTCGCCATCCCCTCAAGATCGGGCGGATTACGCCGCCATCGCGTTGGCTGCCCGCACGGCGCTGCGCTCTAACAAACTGTTTTCCAGGATGTTTAAATCGGGAAGTGGCTTGCGAACCAACTGATTTGCCACTTCTGGGGCTAGACCGAAACCACGCAACATTGAAGCGACAGTTTCTTCCGGATAGCACTCGTCCCTCTCAGCACGGGAAACGGACATAAGCGCCGCGCCTCGGATCAAATCGAGTGCAACAACCATTGGCATTTCTACAAACCGACCTTGCTCCATCCCTTTTGAGATATGGACGGGCAGGTATTCATAGATCAGGTGCCCCGGCCCAACCGAATCCAACCCAGCCTTGGACATGAATTTGCCCAACAACGGGAACTGTCGGGCTGTCTCGATGAACAAGCGGACGCCGGTGGCCAGCAACTCGGCCGGGTCGGGAATATCCATGACATTCCGCTCGATGATGTGGATCAGTTCATTGCCCAGTTGATCGCTGGTCGCG
>NZ_JBFHDW010000317.1:0-2668 GCF_041584535.1 Actibacterium sp.
CAGAAAATGCCCGACCACCCCGCCAGCCCCGGCGGATGGGCGGCCTTGGGTCAGGGGTTGAAAACCCTGCACCATAGTGAAAGCAGCCTTTATGGCTGGGAACAGGATTACGCCTTTGGCGCGGCCCCGATCCCGAACGCGCCGCGCCACAGCTGGGCCGAATTCTGGATCGAACAGCGGCTGCTGGCATGGCCCGGCGATCTGCCGCTGGAAATCGCGCTGCGGCTGGAAACACTGGCACGGCATCTGCCGGATCTCTTGCCCGCTGCGCCGCCGGTGGCGTTGTTGCATGGCGATCTTTGGGGCGGGAATGTTCTGTTCGGCGCCTTTGGCTCGGCCTGCCTGATCGACCCGGCCTGCTATTACGGCGACCCCGAGGTCGATCTGGCGATGCTGGCCCTGTTCGGCGCCCCCGCCCCGGATTTCACCGCAGGCTATGGCGGCCTGCCCGAAGGGTGGGAGCACCGCCGCCCGGCCTATCAACTGTGGCCCGCGCTGGTGCATTTGCGGCTGTTCGGTCCCAGCTATCGCGGCATGGTGGAATCCCTGCTGGCCGAACTGGGGGCCTAAGCCCGCGTCAATGCACCCTCTGACCGGTCGCCATGCCCAGATGGTGTTCGCGGTGGTGATCGCCGGTAGCCATCAACCCCCAGAACCCCAGCGCCCGGATTTGTTCCGCACCCCGGTCCGAGGTCACGCGCCAGACCAGCGCATCGTCCTGATCGCGCAGATCGCTGCTCCAGCCGGTCTCGGCCGCCAGAACCGGGCCATGCGCGGGCACCATGCGTGCCGCTGCGGCACCGGGTTCGCCCGCCGTGCTGATCCGCATCTCAAGACCGCCTTCGATCGACTGGCTAAAGACCTCGGCTTCAAGCGTCACCAGCGCCATGTCGCGCAGATGCGCCCGCAGCGCGTCGATATCGACCGCAGACCAATCGGTATGCGGATTGGCCCGCAAGGCGGCGACGATTTCAGCGATCGCAGCAAAGGCGCCCTGCCCCGGCTGGCTTGGCATCGGGGTCTCGACCATCATCTGATCGTGCCCGCTATGGGTTTGCGCCATCGCGCCGCTGGCCAGCATCACCGCCGCCACTGCCATTTTCCAAACTCGCATCGGCTCCTCCTTATCCGTCACCTGTGACTAGCACAGACGCCGCCCCCCGCCAGTCACGTTCCCGTGCCAAAGCAAAAGGGCGGCCCCGTGAAGGACCGCCCTGCAACCACTGACCGCGACCCAATCAGGCGCGTTCGGAATATTCCATGGTCTCGGTGTTGACGATGATGTCTTCGTCCGGGCCAACAAAGGGCGGCACCATGACCTTGACGCCATTGTCCAGAATGGCCGGTTTAAAGCTGTTGGCTGCGGTCTGGCCTTTGACGACCGGCTCGGTCTCGATGACCTTGCAGGTGACTTTTTGCGGCAGCGTCGCGTTCAGAGCCTCGGATTCGTAGAATTCAACCAGAATGGTCATGCCATCCTGCAGGAACGGGCGGCGTTCGCCCAGCAGGTCGGCGGGCAGTTCGATCTGCTCATAGGTTTCGGCATCCATGAACACCAACATGCCGTCGGTTTCATACAGGAACTGCTGGTCTTTCTGCTCAAGCCGCACGCGCTCGACCTTGTCGGCGCTGCGAAAACGCTCGTTCAGTTTCGAGCCATTGCGCAGATTACGCATCTCGACCTGAGCAAAGGCGCCGCCCTTGCCGGGTTTGACATGGTCAACTTTCACCGCAGCCCACAGGCCGCCATTATGTTCCAGCACGTTGCCGGGACGGATTTCGTTTCCATTGATCTTGGGCATGGGAAAATCCTTGGCCATCGGTTGATCTGAATTCGAGCGCACCTATATCTTGGCAGTTCATGGCTGGCAAGACGACTAAATCCTGTGGGCTTCCCGATTTAGCCATGACCACAGCGCATAGGAGACATTCCAAATGGGAAATACCGAATCGCTGTGAAACCGCCATAAACGGCCCTACGCCGAAAAATGCAAGAGCAAGAATTATAAGGACGACGAGATGGCAGATTTCGTTGATGGCACCGCATTTAACCACGAACAGGGCAACCGCGCGCGCAAGCTTTTCGCCGCAGTTGTTTTGGCCGCACTGGATGATGCGATTGCTGATGACAAAAAATACGGTAACGGCCCCGAGCAGATCGCTCGTTGGGCGCGGTCCCGTGACGGGCGCGAGGTTTTGTCTTGTGCCGGCATCGACCCCAATGAACGGGTTGTGTCGGGGCTGATGGATTTCGTGTCGAAAGGTGTCCGCACCTCGGTTGCGCTGTCGCGCGAAGAAAGCGAACGCCGGCAACAGCTGGACCAGGCCGAAGCGGCCTGACCGGGCATATACATGCCAAACGAAAAAACGCGTCCTGAAAAGGGCGCGTTTTTCTTTTCCAGACCTTGTAGATTTATTCGAATTCGCGGCTGGCAAGCGCGCGGTTGATCTCGCGCCGGACCAGTTTGCGCACGTTGCGGGTGATGCGTTCGCCCAGCGCGCCCTGCAATTCCTCGCGCACGATGTCATTCACCATCTGCCGCAGCGTTTCCTCGTCCAGAACATCGGCGTCGGCACTGTCGCCTGCGAACATATTGCTGGCCAGCGTCGCGGCCTCGGCATCCGGGTCGAACTCATCCGCGCCGGGATCGGCGTCCGACACGGTCTG
>NZ_JBFHDW010000318.1:0-2658 GCF_041584535.1 Actibacterium sp.
AAGGATTGCCCAGCTCGTTCAGGAACGCCATCGCCTTAAGCGGTTCGTCCTTATAGTTGATGCCATAGATCGTGACGCCCGAGGCGGCCATTTCTTCAAGCATCGGGTGCTCGGCCCGGCACGGGGCGCACCACGAGGCCCAGAAATTCACCAGCTTGATCCCCGCCGCGCGCAGGTCCTCGTCGGTCACCGGGGCGCCGTCGCCCAACGGCGTGACATTCAGCCCCGGCGCCGGTTTCGAGATAAAGGTCGACGGCAGCTCATTCGGGTTCTCGCGGCTCATGCCGAAATAGAACAGCGCCGCCAGCCCGGCAAACAGCACGGGCGGCAGCAGCATCAGGATCGGAAATTTACGCTTTGCCATTGGGTTTCTGCCGCTCTTCTATCTGTCGCAATTGTCGTTTGATCCGCGCCCCGCGCCACAGGGTCATCCCGATCAGCGCTGCCAGCAGTCCCAGCGTCACCGCATAAGACCCCAGCACTTCGGTCGCGTATTTTCCCAGATCAGGCATCAGGCCATCCTTTCGCGCGCATGCAGCGATTTGATCCGCCGCGACCGGATTTCGGTGCGGGTGCGGGCCAGAACCAGCACGATGAACAACAGAACAAAGCCGATCATGCAGACATAAAGCGGGTTGGAATAAACGTCAGCGACGTGCTCTTCCTTGTCCATCGAGATCGACGCGCCCTGATGCAGGCCCTGGTTCCAGAAATAGACGGCGTAACGGCTGAGCACCGCAAAGACCGAGCCGACCATACACAGAACCGTGGTCAGGTCAGCGGCGGCATCGGGGTTCTCGATCGCCTCCCACAAAGCGATATAACCGATATAGAACAGGAACAGCACCAGAAACGAGGTCAGACGCGGATCCCATGCCCAATAGGTGCCCCACATCGGCTGGCCCCAGATCGCACCGGTAAAGAGCGCGATCAGCGTCATGGTCATGCCAATCGGCGCCGCCGCGCGGGCCGCCAGGGCTGACACATGGTGCCGCCGCACCAGCCAGATCAGCGAGGCCACCAGCATCATGATCCACGCATTGATCGCCATCAGCGCCGCAGGCACATGGATGAACATGATCTTGACCGTGGCGCCCTGCTTGTAGTCATCAGGGGTAAAGAAAAACCCCCAGACCAGCCCGACAATCACCACTGCCGCCGCGACAAATGTCAGCGCCGGCAGCACCTTATCGGTGGTTTCCATGAACTTTCGCGGGTTCGCATATTGCCAGATCGATGCCATGGGCCTGTTCTTACGTCCTTAAAATTCTGCGCTCAACTGAATAGCGCGTGATCTGCCTAACGCAAGTTCACCCTCAGCGCCGCAGCCGCCGCGAAGGGCAGCAAAGCGCAGGTGGCAAGCGTAATTCCGCCGAGCATCAAAGCGGGGGTCGCCGTGGCCAGCCCCTCGGCCCCGCGTTTGACGGTTTCGGCACCGAAAATCAGCGTCGGCACATACAGCGGCAGCACCAGCAGCGACAGCAACAGCCCGCCGCGTTTCAACCCCACCGTCAGCGCCGCGCCGAACGCGCCGATCATGCTTAGCGCCGGGGTGCCAAGCGCAAGGCTGAGCATCAGCCAGCCATAGGCCGGGACCGGCAGGTGCAGCAACGTGCCCAGCACCGGCGCCGCCAGCACCAGCGGCAAGCCGGTGGTGATCCAATGCGCCACCGCTTTCATCGCCACCACGCCCTCCAGCGGGATCGGCGCCGTGGCCAACAGGTCCAGCGAGCCGTCTTCGAAATCCAGTGCGAAAATCCGGTCCAGCGACAAAAGGCAAGCCAGCAGCGCCCCCACCCACAGGATGCCCGGCGCGATCGTGGTCAGGATGCCGCTGTCCGGTCCAACGCCGAACGGCACCAGAATGGTGACGATCAGAAAGAACGCCAGCCCCAGCCCAAAGCCTCCCCCGGCCCGCACCGCCAGTGCCAGATCGCGTTTCAGCAGGGCAATCACAGAAAGGCCTCGTCGAAATCATCCGCCGCCGCGCGTGGCTGGGCGCGGAACGGGGTCAGGTCCAGAACCTCGGCATCAAACCCAAGGTCGATATGGGTGGCAATCAGCGCCGCGCCCCCGCGCGTCAGATGTGCCTGCACCGCGTCGGCGAACAGCTTGACCGAGTCCCGGTCCAGCGACACGGTCGGCTCGTCCAGCATCCAGATCGGCCGCCCCGTCACCAGCATCCGCGCCAGCCCCAACCGCCGCTTTTGCCCGGCGGACAGGTTCTGGGCGTGCCGGTCGGCCAGATCGTTCAGATTGAACGCCTCAAGCGCCGCATCGATCCCCGGCCCGCCAAAGATCTGCGACCAGAACTCAAGGTTCTCGCGCACGGTCAGGGTCGCCTTCAACCCGTCGGCATGGGCGGCATAGGTGATGCTGTCAGGCGGCACTTCGACCCGGCCCGCAAGCGCGGGCTGCAATCCGGCGACGGTGCGCAACAGCGTGGTCTTGCCGATACCATTCGGACCGCGCAGAAACAGCGCCTGCCCGGCGGCCAGCGTAAAGCTGACCCCGTCCAGAACCGGCACGCCACCCCGGGCGCAGGCAAGATCGCTGACACGCATTTCCATGATCATGGGTTAGCCCATTCCCGCCCGGCACGAAAGCCGCAATGCGCCGCTAGACCGGCAGCATCGCCGCGGCGATACGACGCCCTTC
>NZ_JBFHDW010000319.1:0-2656 GCF_041584535.1 Actibacterium sp.
AAAGCAGAACAAGGACTTCTCGAAAGTGGATGCGCTCAAGGCTAAGTTAGTTGACGCGGGTCTGGACGTCCTGATGAGCAAGGATGGCGTAGAACTCCGAGTCAGATCGAACTTCGACCCCTCTAAACTTGAGGGGCTGCTATGACCCAAACCAAGTTTCTTCAGCCCGTGCGCCAGCACGGGAAGCGCCCGACCGCCCCCACAGCGGGCGCTTTCGCGCCCCCCTCGGTCGGGCTCTGCCCGTGTTCCTCCAAGGCAGGAAAATAAAAATGACCAAAGAAAAGCTCTATATCTTCGACACCACCCTGCGCGACGGGCAGCAGACGCAGGGTGTGCAATTCTCGACCGAGGAAAAGATCACCATCGCCAACACGCTGGACGCTCTGGGCGTCGATTACATCGAAGGCGGCTGGCCCGGTGCCAACCCTACCGACAGCGCGTTTTTCGACGCCGCGCCCAAGACCCGCGCCACCATGACCGCGTTTGGCATGACCAAGCGGGCCGGGCGCTCGGCTGCGAATGACGAGGTGCTGGCCGGGGTCTTGAACGCCAACACCCCCGCCGTCTGTCTGGTCGGCAAAAGCCATGATTTCCATGTCACCACAGCGCTGGGCATAACGCTGGACGAGAACCTTGAGAACATCCGCGCCTCGATCGAGCATATCGTCGCCCAAGGCCGTGAGGCGCTGTTCGATGCCGAGCATTTCTTTGACGGCTATAAGGCCAATCCCGATTACGCGCTGTCCTGCGTGCTGACCGCCTATCAGGCCGGGGCGCGCTGGGTGGTGCTGTGCGACACCAATGGCGGCACCCTGCCGGGTGAAGTGGGCGCGATCACCGCAACCGTGATCAATGCCGGTATCCCCGGCGATCATCTGGGCATCCACACCCATAACGACACCGGCAACGCGGTGGCCAGCTCGCTGGCCGCGATCGACGCCGGGGTGCGGCAGGTGCAGGGCACGCTGAACGGGCTGGGCGAGCGGTGCGGCAATGCCAACCTGACCACTCTGATCCCGACGCTGCTGCTGAAAGAACCCTATGCCAGCAGCTTTGACTTTACTGTCAGCCACGACGATCTGGCCGGGCTGACCCATGCCTCGCGGCTGCTGGATGACATTCTGAACCGCGTTCCGGTCAAATCGGCGCCCTATGTCGGCGCCTCGGCCTTCGCGCATAAGGCCGGGCTGCATGCCAGCGCGATCCTGAAGGATCCGACCACCTATGAGCATATCGACCCGGCAGTGGTCGGCAATTCGCGCATCATCCCGATGTCCAATCAGGCCGGTCAGTCGAACCTGCGCCGCCGTCTGGTCGAAGCCGGGCTTGAGGTCGCTGCCGGTGCGCCCGAACTGGCGTTGATCCTGGACGAGATCAAGGAACGTGAATCGCAGGGCTACAGCTATGACACCGCGCAGGCCAGTTTCGAGCTGATCGCCCGCCGGGCGCTGGGCCGGTGCCCCGATTTCTTCGAGGTCGAACGCTACCGCGTCATCACCGAGCGCCGTCGCAACGCCCGTGGCAAGATCGTCGTCGCCTCCGAGGCGGTGGTGACCGTGCAGATGCGCGATGGCAAGACCACCAGCTTTTACCAGAACGACAACCAGCATGACGAACAGGACAGCGGCCCGGTGAACGCGCTGTTCAAGGCGCTGGCATCGGATCTGGGCAAGTATCAGGCGCTGATCGACGACATGCATCTGGTCGATTTCAAGGTGCGGATCACCAGCGGCGGCACCGAGGCCGTCACCCGCGTCATCATCGACAGCGAGGACAGCAAGGGCAACCGCTGGGCCACCGTCGGCGTCAGCGCCAATATCGTCGATGCCTCGTTCGAGGCGCTGGTCGATGCGATCAACTGGAAACTGATCCGCGACGGGGCGCGCCCGTGACGGTTCAGGCCTGCGCCGATCTGGTTCAGCGCGGCGATCCCGACCGGTTTCTGGCGGTGATGGCGGCGGCCCCCGCCGCCCGCGCGGTGCTGTTTCCGATCTATGCCTTCAATCTTGAGGTGGCGCGCGCGCCGTGGGTGGCGTCCGAGCCGATGATCGCCGAGATGCGCCTGCAATGGTGGCGCGATGCGCTGGACGAGATCGCGCAGGGCGGCGTGGTGCGCCGGCACGAGGTGGTAACGCCGCTGGCCGAGGTGCTGGACGGCGCGGGGGCGGCGGTTCTGGATGATCTGATCGCGGCCCGGCGCTGGGAATGCTACCGCGATCCGTTTCAGGATCAGGCCGATTTCGACCGCTATATCGACGCCACTGCCGGGCACCTGATGTGGGTCGCGGCGCGGGCCTTGGGCGCCGGGGGCGGCGAGGCCGCGATCCGCGATTACGCCTATGCCAGCGGTGTGGCCAACTGGCTGCGGGCGGTTCCGGCGCTTGAAGCGCGCGGGCGGATCCCGCTGCTGGATGGCCGCCCCGAAGGTGTGGCGGCCTTGGCGACCGGCGCTTTGGTGCGGCTCAAGGCGGCGCGGCGGGCAAAGCGTTCGGTCCCGGCGGCGGCGCGTCCGGCGCTGCTGGCGGGCTGGCAGGCCGAGGCGGTGCTGAAACTGGCCGCGACCGACCCGGCCGCGGTGATCGACGAGCGTCTGGTGCAATCGGATTTTGCCCGCAAGGGCGGCTTGCTGGGGCAAGCGCTGACCGGGCGCTGGTAG
>NZ_JBFHDW010000320.1:0-2654 GCF_041584535.1 Actibacterium sp.
CCTTACGGGCAGCGGCGGCAAGCGCCTGAGAGATCACGGCGCGGTCGCCGATATGATTGGCTAGGATCAGCACCAGACGGGCGTTGAAGGCAACGCTTTCGGCGTCGCTCAGGCCCTCGTGAGCGGTCAGAAGCTCGGCATAGAAATCATCGGCGCCGGGGATGTTCGGGGTCAGGATCAGGTCGCTCATGCTTCAAGCCTTTCCAATGGCGCGGCGCAGCGCGGCGGCCAGCGCGGTTTCGTCAAACCCGGCCCAGCGGGCGGCGACGTGCTGATCAGGGCGGATCAGGTAGACCGCCGATTTGGCGTCCCCCAGATAGCGTTCCGCCAGCGCGCCGGTCGGATCATCCGCCGCCGACAGCGCCAGACGGGTCACCGGCACACCTTCGATCACCAGCGCCTTGGGGGCATCCGCGTCGATGGTCAGCAGGGTAAACTGGTCGCCAAGCTGCGGCAGCAGATAGCCCTGCCCCAGTTTGACATCGGCACAGGGGCTGCCCGGACGGCTGCGCGCCGGGGCGGCGGGCAGTGCATCGGGCGTGTTCAGCGGCGAGCCATCATAGGTGCAGGGCACGCTCAGACGACCGGAATTCACAAGCGGCCGCGCGAATTCATATTGCTCGGCCAGATCCAGCACCGCGTTGCGCAGAACCCGGCTCATCGCCGACTTGGGCGTGATGAAATCGGTCGATCGCGACGAGTTGCGGATATTCTCGTCCGCGCCATAGACGCGCTCATCATCATAGCTGTCCAGCAGGCTGTCGGGCGCAATGCCGTCAATCACCAGCTTCAGTTTCCAGCACAGGTTGTCGGTGTCCTGAAGACCCGAATTCGCGCCGCGCGCCCCAAAGGGCGAGACCTGATGCGCGGCATCGCCTGCGAACAGCACGCGGTTGTGGCGGAATTTCTCCATCCGGCGGCATTGGAAGGTGTAGATCGAAACCCATTCCAGTTCGAACTGAACATCGTCGCCCAGCATGGCTTTCAGGCGCGGGATCACGTTTTCAGGTTTCTTTTCTTTTTCCTTGTCGATGTCCCAGCCCAGTTGCAGATCAATACGCCAGACGCCATCGGGCTGTTTGTGCAGCAGTGCCGACTGGCCGCGATTGAACGGCGGATCGAACCAGAACCAGCGCTCGGTCGGGAATTCGGCATCCATGATGACGTCGGCGATCAGGAAGTTGTCTTCGAACACCCGGCCGACGAAATCCAGACCCAGCATCGCCCGCGTGGCCGAACCCGCGCCGTCGCAAGCGATCAGCCACTCGGCCTCAAGCGCATAATCGCCCTCGGGCGTGCCCACAGACAGCGCGACGTGATCGCCTTTATCCGCGACTGACAGAACCTTGTTATTACCGCGCAATTCAATTGGGGCGCCAGCGGCCTGAAGCTCGCGAACGCGGTTCACCATGTATTCTTCAAAGTAATATTGTTGCAGGTTGATGAAGGCCGGGAATTCATGCCCGCCTTCGGGCAACAAGTTGAATTCATAGACCTTTCTTTCGTCAAAGAACACTTTGCCAAGGTTCCATTCGACACCTTTCTCCACCATCGGATGGCCACAGCCCAGACGGTCGAGAATTTCCAGTGGTCGCTTGGCATAGCACACGGCGCGGCTGCCGAAGCTGACCTTGTCGTTGTCGTCCAGAACCACGACCTCGATGCCTTGCTGCGCCAGATCAATCGCCGCGCCAAGGCCGATCGGCCCGGCGCCGATCACCACCACCTTGTGCCGCGCCGGCACCGCCGCATCCTGATCGGCGCAGCGCGCGTATGGGTAAAGCGGAATTTCGAATATCTTGTTCATTCTGTCTCCTCCCGAAGTCAGTTCCGAGGCCCGTATCCGGTCGCCCGATTAACCTTGAAGCTGCTGCCACATGTCCATGTCACGCTGGGCGGTCCAGATCCGTGGCGTGTCGATCCCCAAGGCCTCGTCATAGGCGCGGGCGACGTTGAACGGCAGGCAATGCTCATAAATCGCATAATCGCCGAATTTCGGATCGCACGCGGCGCGGCAGGCGGCCATGGCCTCTTTCAGGCTGCCGCCGCCCTGCGCCACACGGGCAACCGAACGATAGGTCGAGCCGACGAAATCAGCGGTGTTATCCAGCGCCGCAGTCACCATCTGGCGCCCGATCAAGGCATCGCCCCGCCCCGGCGCAATCGCATCGACATCAAAGGCGCGGATGGCCTCGATCGTCGCGGGCCAGTCGTTGAAATGACCGTCGCCGCAATAGCAGGCCGAGTGGTATTCGATGATATCGCCGGTGAACATCACATTGGCGTCGGGCACATGGGCCACGATGTCGCCCGCAGTATGAGCGCGGCCAAGGAACATCAGATCGACCCGGCGCTTGCCCAGATAGATCGTCATCCGGTCGTTAAAGGTCAGCGATGGCCAGGTCAGGCCAGGAATGCTTTCGTGGCCCTGAAACAGTCGCGGGAAACGCTGGAATTCACTGTCCCAGTCCTCTTGCCCGCGCTCGACCACCATCGAACGGGCCTTTTGGCTCATCACGATATCCTTGGCGCCGTAGGCCGAGGCGCCCAGCACGCGCACAGCGTGGTAATGGGTCAGCACGACATGGCTGATCGGCTTGTCGGTGACGGTGCGGATCTTTTCGACCACCATATTCGCCAGACGCGGCGTGGCC
>NZ_JBFHDW010000321.1:0-2644 GCF_041584535.1 Actibacterium sp.
AATCCGCTTCCCTTCGCCGCCGAACCTCTCTATACGCCGCGGCTCATGGGCATGCACCCTTGGAGGATGCCCGGTTAACCTATGGAGAGACCAATGGCTGGTGAGATTCCCGATCTTATCGCCGCGGTACGGACGGGGACAGGCAAGGGGGCCGCTCGTCAAGCTCGTCGTGACAATCTGGTACCCGGTGTCGTCTATGGCGGCGGCGCAGACCCGATTGCAATCAACATCCCCTTCAACGTCCTGCTGAAGCGCCTGAAAGCCGGCCGCTTCCTGTCGACCCTGTTCAACCTCAAGGTTGAAGGTCAGGACGATGTGCGCGTGATCTGCCGCGGCGTTCAGCGCGACGTGGTCAAGGATCTGCCGATCCACGTTGATTTCATGCGTCTGCACCGCACCTCGCGCATCAACCTGTATATTCCGGTTGAGTTCGTCGGCGAAGCAACCGCACCGGGCCTGAAAAAAGGCGGCGTTCTGACGGTTGTCCGTCCCGAAGTCGAGCTGAAAGTCACCGCCGGCGATATTCCGGCCTCGATCCAGGTTGACGTCAGCGGCATGAACATCGGCGATATCGTCCACATTTCGGACGTGACCCTGCCCGCAGGCACCCGCCCGATGATCACCGACCGTGACTTTGTCATCGCCAACATCTCGGCCCCGTCGGGTCTGCGTTCGGCTGGTGCTGATGAAGACGAAGCCGAGGAAGCCGAAGAAGCATAAGCTTTTTCGCTATCCGACAGTTCAGGAACGCGGGGCGCTGAGAAAGCGTCCCGCGTTTCGCGTTTCAGGGGGTCAGGTTTCCGGCAGCTTGTCGGTCCACGCCACTTCCAGCGTGAACACATAGCCCGCGCCATAGACGGTGCGGATGATTCGCGGCGAGCGCGGATCGTCGCGCAATTTGCGCCGCAGCCGCGAGATCCGCGCATCCATGCTGCGGTCAAAGGGCTCCAGCTCTTTCGGGGCCGACAGGTCCAGCAATTGCGACCGGCTCAGAACCCGGCCCGCCGATTTGACCAGCACCGTCAGCAGGGCGGTTTCCGCCGCGCTCATGCGGATGCGGGTGCCTTCTTCGTCGATCAGGGTGCAGCCATCGAAATCGGCGGTCCATTCGCCGAATTGTGCAAAGCTGCGCTTGGTGGCGGCGGCCGGTTTGCGATCGGTCGGCCGTGTGCGGCGCAGAACAGCCCGCACCCGCGCCACCAGCTCGCGTGGCTCAAAAGGTTTGACGATATAGTCGTCGGCGCCGATCTCAAGCCCGACCACCTTGTCGGTCAGGTTGCCGCGCCCGGTCACGATGATCGTCGGCACACCGCTGCCGCGCAATTTGTCGGCAATCAACGGCAGGCCATCGCCATCCGGCAGAATCAGGTCGATCAGGCACAGATCGGGGATGTGCTTGGCAAAGGCGCGCTCAAAGTCCTCTTGCCGACGAAATTCCTCGACCTGAAACGACTGTTGTTCAAGCGTGCGCCGGATCAGGCGCGAGATATCCGGATCGTCTTCTAACAGATAAACCAGCGTCTTCATCACCCGTCGTCCTTGCTTGTCGCGTCACCGGCGGCGTCCCGGACCTGTGAGATCATCTGGGCCAGCTCGGCGTCACTGAATGGTTTGGTCAATACCGGAAAATCCCGCAGGGTATCCGGATCAAGCGTCTTAGCATGACCGCTCATCAGAATCACCCGAATTTCGGGAAAATCGTGGCGGATGGTCTTTGCCAGACCCAGCCCGTCCAAGGCGCCGGGCATGGCGATATCGGTCAGCACCAAAGACACGCCCTGAACGCTGTGCAGAATGTCCAGCGCTGCGGCGGCGTTCTCGGCATCCAGCAGCGGAAAGCCCATCTTGGTGATCTTGCGGCGCACGACGCGGCGGACCTCGTGATCGTCCTCGACCACCAGAATAAGGTCCAGATCCGACGCCGCCGGCGGGGCAGGGATGTCGGCGTCAGCCGCAGAATCCGTCTCGGCGGTGGCCGGGGTCTCGACCAGCGGCAACAACATGCTGAAGCGGGTGCCGCTGTTGGGGATGCTGTTCACCCAGATCGCGCCATTCGACTGGCGCACGAAGCCATAGACCATCGACAGGCCCAGCCCAAACCCGGCACCTGCGGCCTTAGAGGTGAAGAACGGTTCAAAAATCCGCTCGCATTGCTCGGCGGACATGCCACAGCCGGTGTCGGCGACGGTGATCTTGGCAAAGGGACCCGCGGCCAGCTTCAAAACCTCTGCCTCTGAGGGTTGCAGATCATAGCGCGTGGTTTCGATGGTGATGCTGCCCGGCCCCGAGATCGCGTCGCGCGCGTTCATCGCCAGATTCAGCAAAGCCATTTCCATCTGTGCCAGATCAATCTGGACCGTCAGCGGCGTGTCGCTGGGGATATGGTTCACCGAGATCGTTTCAGGCAGGGACGAGCGCAGCAGCTTCAGCAGGTCGTGCATTGCGTCTTCGATCGGCACCAGTGTCGGGTCAAAGGGCTCGCGCCGGGCCAGGGTCAGCAACCGCTTGGTCAGATTCGACCCGCGCCGCGCTGCCGAAATCGCCGGGCTAAGATATTCCTCGTTCAACTCTTCGTCGGTCAACTGTTCCGAAAGCGGCACCAGATTGCCCAGAATGATCGTCAGCAAGTTGTTAAAATCATGCG
>NZ_JBFHDW010000322.1:0-2641 GCF_041584535.1 Actibacterium sp.
CCAGCGCGCCCGGATCGGCGCCTTCTGGACCGGCGATGAAATGTTCGTGCGGCAGCAATTCGTTCATCCCGGCGACGGCGATTGCCCCCAGCGCGATACCGGCGCCGGTGATCAGCGCCGCGATGAACAGGCGGCCATGCTGGGTCATCGCCGCGTCGATCGCGGGCAGGATCAGTGAAAAGAACGACGCCGACAGCATCACGCCCGCAGCGAACCCCAGCATCGTGTCGCTGGCGCGGCGGCCAATGCTGCGGCCATAAAGAACGGGCAGGGCGCCGACGCCGGTCATCAGACCCGCGCCCAGACTGGCGATGCTACCGACCAAAATGATGTTCATCGCTAATCCATGCGGGATTTCCTGCGGTGGGCCAAGAGTTTTGCAAATGCGGCGTTGCGTAAACACGTCAATATTGGTAATAGATTTTTACCAAAACGGAGTTTCGAGCCATGCCCGCCATCACCTGCATCGAAGACTTGCGCCAGCTTTACCACCGCCGAACACCGAAAATGTTCTATGATTACGCGGAATCCGGCAGTTGGACCGAACAGACCTTTGCCGAGAACACGTCGGATTTTCAGGACATTTATCTGCGGCAACGAGTCGCCGTCGACATGGCCGGGCGCAGCACCGCCAGCCAGATGATCGGACAGGACGTGGCCATGCCCGTGGCGCTGGCGCCGGTGGGGCTGACCGGGATGCAATCGGCCGATGGCGAAATCAAGGCCGCCCGCGCCGCCGAGAAATTCGGCGTGCCCTTTACCCTGTCCACCATGTCGATCTGCTCGATCGAGGATGTGGCCGAGAACACCTCGGCGCCGTTCTGGTTTCAGGTCTATACCCTGAAAGACGATGAATTCATGCGCCGCCTGTTCGACCGCGCGCGCGCAGCGGGTTGCACCGCCATTGTGATTACCGTTGACCTGCAAATCATGGGGCAGCGCCACAAGGACATCAAAAACGGCCTGTCCGCGCCGCCGAAGCTGACGCCGCGTTCGATTGCCAACATGATGACCAAGGTCGGTTGGGGGCTGGAGATGCTGCAGACCAAGCGGCGGTTTTTCGGCAATATCGTCGGCCATGCCAAGGGCGTGTCGGACCCGGCGTCGTTGTCATCCTGGACAGCCGAGGCGTTCGATCCGTCGCTGAACTGGGACCGGATCGCGCAATTCATCCGGATGTGGGGCGGCAAGGTGATCCTGAAGGGCATTCTCGATGCCGAGGACGCCCGGCAGGCGCTGAATGTCGGTGCCGATGCCATCGTGGTGTCGAACCACGGCGGGCGGCAGTTGGACGGCGCGATTTCGTCGATCCGGGCGCTGCCCGAGATCATGGATGCGGTCGGAGACAAGATCGAAGTCCATCTCGACAGTGGCATCCGCTCGGGTCAGGACGTGCTGAAGGCTTTGGCGATGGGGGCGACCGGCACCTTTATCGGCCGCGCCTTTGTCTATGGCCTTGGCGCGATGGGCGAGGCGGGTGTCACCAAGGCGCTTGAGATTATCCACAAGGAACTGGACACCAGCATGGCGCTGTGCGGTCGTAAATCCGTCAAGGATCTGGACCGCGACATCCTGCTGGTGCCCAAGGGTTTTTCAGGCGAGTGGGAATAACCTGGCTCAGGCCGCCCGGCGGTGGAGCCGGTGCGGCCAGTGCAAGGTTTCCACCAATTGCGTCGGGGCCGAAGCCAGGACCCCGGCCAGATGCTCAAGCCAGGCCGGCATCTTGCGCTCGGGCCACAGCGCGATCTGCGCCGTTACGACGCCTGAATCCGAGCGCATCTTGCCACCAAGACCCCGCGCCAGACGCACCATCGTGTGGTTGTCGGGCAGGATGACCAGCCGGAGCTGCCGCAGGCCAACCGCCCGCGCCGCAGCCATCGCCCGGTCCAGCAAACGCTTGCCCAGCCCGTGCCGACGCCAGTCCGGTTCGACCGACACCGCAACCTCGGCGCAGCGCTGCCAGCGCGGGCCGGTTGGGATGACCTCGGCCAGACCGACCAGACGCGCCCCGGCGAAATGGCCGATCAGCACGGTCCGCGCCCAGTTGATCGCCTCGACATAGGCGTTGATGCTGGCATCGCCGACCGGCGAGAAAAACCGCATGGTGCGGTCCTCGGAATTCAGGCGCAGAAAGTGCCCCATCAGCGCCGCCTTGTCACGCGGGCCAAGTTGCCGGGTGATCCCGGTCAGGGCAACGGGGACAGGCCCCGCCAGAGTGTTTTTCACGTTCAGTTCTTTTTTAGAATACGTGAGCATTTTGAAGACCTCTTATGTTTGAGTCTTCCTCCCGGCTCGTCCGCGGCTGTTTACCTGCTACTTGTTTTGTGCCGCGCTATGTGACCCTAAGTTTGGCATGGGGCGGGCGGAAATCAAGGATGCTGCAGTGCAGAACGGACATGCAGGCAGCGCAAGCCGGGGCTAAGATGCTGTGCGCAGGGGAAACTTTGACGAAAGCGCCTGTTTTCCTAGGATTTCTCGCTTAAAAGTGAATGGTGCCGGATCGCAACAGTCGTGGTGCAATCTGCCCGAAAAACCGCCGAACACCCGTTATTTTCGGCGGATTCCCCCCTTTCCAATCGCGGCAATCTGCCCTATACGCGCGACTTCATCAGGGCATACACCCTTGGAGGATGCCCATAAC
>NZ_JBFHDW010000323.1:0-2639 GCF_041584535.1 Actibacterium sp.
GTCATCAGGTCGCGCAATTCCTGCCGGGCGGCGACGTTGGACAGGTTCATGCTGGCCACGCCGATATCCTTGAGGTCCAACAGCGTCAGGCCATTCGGGAACAATTCGCGGAAGATCACCCGCTCGCTGAAACCGGGGGCGACGCGGAACCCGATGCGGCGCGACAGGTTGTCCAGCGCGTCCCCCATCTTTTTCTTGTTGTGCATCTGCTGGGCGCCAAGGCGGTTGCGCAGCACCACCCAGTCGATCGCCTGCAATCCGGCCTGCGCGCGCAACTGGCGGGCGCTCCAGACCATTTCGGAATAGATCGACGGGCCAAGGATCTTGCCGGTATGGGGCTCGATCCGGGCCAGCAGGTCGAAATCGACGAAACTGTCGTTCAGCGGCGTGACCAGCGTATCGGCCAGCGAATGCGCGACCTGGCTGAGCCGGGTGTGCGAGCCGGGACAGTCGATCAGGATGAAATCGACTTCGCTTTCCATGCCCGCGACAGCCATCGACAGGCGGCGGTCATAGATGTTCTCGCCCGGGTCCAGCTGTTCCTGCGCGATGTCGGGCAGGACGCGGTAATCGGGGATCGGCAGGTTCAGACCCTCGCGGGCGCAAAAGGCGCTGCGGTTGTCCATATAGCGGCCAAAGCTGCGCTGCCGCAGGTCCAGATCCAGCGCGCCGACCCGGTGCCCTATCCGCACCAGCGCGGTTGCCACATGCATCGACACGGTGGATTTCCCCGCGCCGCCTTTTTCGTTGCCCACGACGATGATATGCGCCACGCCGTTTTCCTTTACCCGAGTCAAAAGGCGCGCCCGATACCGGACGCGCCCCTACTATATGTTGTGTGCCTCCGCTTGGGAAGCGACAGGGAAAGCTTAGAAGCCCAGACCTGCGTATTTGTTCTTGAACTTGGACACACGGCCACCAGCATCCATCAGGCGCGACGAACCGCCGGTCCAGGCGGGGTGCACCGACGGGTCGATGTCCAGCGCCAGAGTGTCGCCTTCTTTGCCGTAGGTCGACTTCATCTGAATGATGGTGCCATCGGTCATTTTGACGTCGATGATGTGGTAATCGGGGTGAATATCGGCTTTCATCTGTCCGGTCCTTACGCTTCAGCGCCAGATTTGGGCTTGTAGTTGGAAACTTCGGCGATACGGGCCGATTTGCCGCGACGCGCACGCAGGTAATACAGCTTGGCGCGACGGACTTTACCGCGACGGACAACTTCGATGCTGTCGATGTTGGTCGAATGCAGCGGGAACACACGCTCGACGCCTTCGCCGAACGAGATTTTGCGCACGGTGAACGAGCCGGCGATGCCGGTGCCGTTCTTGCGGCTGATGCAGACACCTTCGTAGTTCTGCACACGGCTGCGCGTGCCTTCGGTCACTTTGTAACCGACGCGGATGGTGTCACCGGCTTTGAAATCCGGGATGGTCTTGGCAAGCTGAGCGACTTGCTCGGCTTCGATCTGAGCGATCAGGTTCATCGCTTTACTCCTATATGCCCGCGGTTTTCCCGCGAAGTCTAATGCGCGTCCTCAGAGCTCTTGGTCTCCTTCCGGGTCCTTGCCAGCCGTTTGCCGGTCAAGCCCGCCAGAGGTCAGGGCGACGTTCCTTTGTGGCCCCGAACGGTCCGGTCAATGCGGGGGCAAGGTCAGGCGGAGAAGCCCGTTTGCGACACCGCGACCGGGACGGTCGGGAAACGGAAAACAGGCCGACATGGGGGAATCCCCATCGACAGCGCTGTTCCGAGGCGCCCTTATACGACGATTCCTCTTGTTTACAAGGGGGGTGCGGCCTAATCCGGGCGGATACCTTCGCGGTCGAGCAAAAGTTTCGCCTTGATCGACTTCAGCGTGGCCTCATCGGTGACGGTCCGGTTCAGATGCAGCAATTCCGCCGACAGATCGGCGCTTTGGCCGGGGCGGTTGCGCCGGGTCCAGCGGATGCCGGCGCGCAGGTCATCGGGCAGGTCCAGCAGGTCCAGAACCGCGCTGGCCGGGCCAGCAGGGGCGGCGCCGGTCTGCGCCAGCGGCGCCTCGATCAGCGGCACGTCGGCCAAGGCGGCCCGCAGCGCGTCCAGTTCAGTGTCCTTGTCAAAGCTCAGGCTGGCGCGAAAAGCGTCCAGATCGTCGGTCATCCGCCGCAGCCGCAACAGGTGGCGGTGGGCGCTGGCGATCATGCTGTCATTGTCGCGGGTCGAATAGAGAAAGCTGATTTCGGCCGCGTTGCCGAACCGCGCCCACAGACCGGCCAGCAGTTCCTGCGCCAGCGGCACCGAGGTCGGGTGGTAACAGGTGATCCGGCTGCCATCGGTGCGGGTTTCGCCCAGCAACGCGCCGCTAAAGGCCTCGCGCGTCAGGACGATCTGATCGGCGTCGGGGATATCGCGCAGGAACCGGCGTAAGCCACGGCGAAACCGGGCCAGTTTTTCATCCGTCGGTTCATAGCCGTAATGCCGCCCGCGATGCTGCACCGGGCCCAGCCGCGCGCCGTAATACAGCGCCACATGTGGGGCCAGTTGCGGGTCATGGGCGCGCAGGCATTGTTGCAGGCTGGTCGTGCCGGTCTTGTGAAACCCGGCATGGACGACGATCCGGGTCACTCCGGGTCGCCCAATCGTTTCTGATATGCGTCCCA
>NZ_JBFHDW010000324.1:0-2618 GCF_041584535.1 Actibacterium sp.
CGGCATCTGTCACCAGGTGAACCTCGAGCATCTCGCTCGAACCGTGTGGTCGGACGTCGACCAGGCCGGCCGCACCGTCGCTT
Source organism: Actibacterium sp. (assembly GCF_041584535.1). GTDB lineage: Bacteria > Pseudomonadota > Alphaproteobacteria > Rhodobacterales > Rhodobacteraceae > Actibacterium_D. The sequence goes on from NZ_JBFHDW010000324.1 coordinate 84, forward strand.
ATCCCGACACTCTGGTCGGCACCGACAGCCACACCACGATGGTCAACGGTCTGGCAGTTCTGGGCTGGGGCGTCGGCGGGATCGAGGCCGAGGCCGCGATGCTGGGTCAGCCGATCTCGATGCTTATCCCCGAGGTTGTGGGCTTCAAACTGACCGGGCAGATGGTCGAAGGCACCACCGCCACCGACCTTGTGCTAAAAGTCGTCGAGATGCTGCGCAAACATGGGGTGGTCGGCAAATTCGTCGAATTCTACGGCGACGGTCTGGACCACCTGCCCCTGCCCGACCGCGCCACCATCGCCAATATGGCCCCCGAATACGGTGCCACCTGCGGCTTTTTCCCGATTGATGGCGAAACCCTGCGCTATCTGCGCCAGACCGGCCGCGAAGAAGACCGCATCGCGCTGGTCGAGGCCTATGCCAAGGAAAACGGCCTGTGGCGCGGTGCCGATTATGCGCCGGTCTATAGTTCGACGCTGACGCTGGACATGGGCACCATCGTGCCGGCGATCTCAGGGCCGAAACGCCCGCAGGATTTTCTGGCCCTGACCGACACCAAACTGGCGTTCGAAACCGTCGTCGCCGACTATCGCGGCGTGGATATTTCCAGCAATGCCAAGGACATGGCCGACGAAGGCCCGGTCGCGACCAAATCCGTATCCCTGCACAAGACCGCCACGGTCAAGGGCGAGGATTACAGCCTGCGCGACGGATCGGTGGTGATTGCCTCGATCACCTCGTGCACCAACACGTCGAACCCCTATGTGATGATCGGCGCCGGGCTGGTGGCGCGCAAGGCGCGCCAGCGCGGTCTGACCCGCAAGCCTTGGGTGAAAACCTCGCTGGCGCCGGGCAGTCAGGTGGTGACCGAATATCTGGCCGCCGCCGGGTTGCAGGACGATCTGGACGCCATCGGCTTTAACCTTGTCGGCTATGGTTGCACCACCTGCATCGGCAACTCGGGGCCGTTGCAGCCGGAAATCTCGGCCGCGATTGCCGAGGGCGATCTGGTCGCCACCGCCGTTCTGTCGGGCAACCGCAATTTCGAGGGCCGGATCAGCCCGGACGTGCGCGCCAACTATCTGGCCTCGCCGCCGCTGGTGGTCGCCTATGCGCTGGCCGGTGACATGAATATCGACCTGACCAGCGAACCCTTGGGGCAGGACAAGGACGGCAAGAACGTGTTCCTGCACGACATCTGGCCCAGCAACAAGGAAATCGCCGATCTGGTCGCGCAAACCGTGACCCGCGAGGCGTTTCTCAGGAAATATGCCGATGTGTTCAAGGGCGACGCCAAATGGCAAAGCGTCGAAACCTCGGATGCCGAAACCTATGACTGGCCGCCCACGTCGACCTATATCCAGAACCCGCCCTATTTCCGGGACATGGCGGCGGAAAAAGGCGTGATCAACGATATCAAGGACGCGCGGGTTCTGGCGATCCTTGGCGACATGATCACCACCGACCACATCTCGCCTGCCGGGTCGTTCCAACCTTCGACCCCCGCAGGCAAATACCTGACCGAACACGGGGTGCAACCGCGCGAGTTCAACTCTTATGGCTCGCGCCGGGGCAATCACGAGGTGATGATGCGCGGCACCTTCGCCAATATCCGCATCAAGAACGAGATGCTGGATGGCGTCGAGGGCGGCTATACCAAAAGCCCTGATGGCGCGCAGACCTCGATCTATGACGCCTCGATGGCCTATCAGGCGGCGGGCGTGCCGCTGGTGATTTTCGGCGGCATCGAATACGGCGCCGGGTCATCGCGCGACTGGGCCGCCAAGGGCACCAACCTGTTGGGCGTCAAGGCGGTGATCGCCGAGTCGTTCGAGCGCATCCACCGCTCGAACCTTGTCGGCATGGGGGTGATCCCGTTCGAATTCACCGGCGGCGACACCCGCAAGACGCTGGGCCTGACCGGTGATGAAACCGTGTCGATCAGCGGGTTGTCGGGCGATCTGAAACCGCTGTCGCTGGTCCCGTGCCAGATCACCTTTGCCGATGGCAGCACCAAGACCATCCAGATCAAGTGCCGCATCGATACCGCGCCCGAGATCGAATATGTCGAAAACGGCGGCGTGCTGCATTACGTGCTGCGCAATCTGGCCAAGGGCTGATCGGCCACTGACAGATCCCCAGACGCCCCGGATCCTGTTCGGGGCGTTTGTCGTTGAAACGCAGTGTTTCCGGGGGCTTGGCAGGAATTAACGCGAAATTAACCGCTGAACGCGATAGAATGCCGCTTATGACAGAGCAAACTCTCAGATTCGCACTGCCGATGCCGGTGTTCGAGGCTTTGGCCTTTACCGCTTTCGTGCTGCTGCTGGCCGGGGCGCACTAGGGCTACTGCGCCGGCGTCAGCAACGACTTGATATCCCGTTCCAGAATTTGCCGGGTGATCGGCCCTGCCGTGCGGTGCAGGATGCGGCCCTGCCCGTCGATCACATAGGTTTCAGGCACGCCGTAAACGCCCCATTCCAGCGCTGTGCGCCCGGTGTTATCCGCCGCCATCTTGGCGAAAGGATTGCCCAG
>NZ_JBFHDW010000325.1:0-2614 GCF_041584535.1 Actibacterium sp.
ACCCGGATCGCCGACAAAGCCGCGATGCTGACCCGCGTCTTGGAAGACATTGCTGACATGATCCCCGGCGCGGTTCTAAAAGGCCGTGGCATGATGCAGGGCGTCGACGTGGGCTCGGGTGCCTTCGCGGCCGAAATCTGTGCGCGCGCCTTTGAGAACGGCCTGATCATCGAAACCTCGGGCAATGAGGATCAGGTGGTCAAGGTGCTGGCCCCGCTGACCACCCCGGACAAGGTCTTTGCCCGGGGCCTGACCATTCTGCAAAGCTCGGCCCAAGAGGTTTGCTCGGAACTGAAACTCGCCGCGGAGTAACCCGTTATGATCGTAAGAGACCTGAACGACCTGATGACCACCGACAGGGCGGTCTCGGATGCCAAGTGGACCAGTGTGCGCATGTTGCTGGCCGATGACGGTATGGGGTTTTCGTTTCACATCACCTTTCTCGAAGCCGGATCCGAGCACACGTTCGAATACAAGAACCACTTCGAAAGCGTCTATTGCATGCAGGGCAAGGGGTCGATCACCGACCTTGGCACCGGCGAAACCCACGCGATCAAACCGGGCGTGATGTATGCGCTGAACCGGCATGACCGGCACATTCTGCGCGCCGAAAGCGAGTTGGTGATGGCTTGCGTGTTCAACCCGCCGGTGACCGGCAACGAGGTGCATCAGGCTGACGGGTCTTATGCTGCCATGGCCGAGCTGGCATAAACCGCGCCTGATAGCCTCCAGAACATGATCGGCGCGCCCAACCAGGGCGCGCCGATGTTCGTTCCTCAACTCGCGGTGGGGGTCGCGCTTAGTTCTGATACCCCAGCATCCGCGGCAGGAAGAGCACGAAATCCGGCGAGAAAGTGATGATCGCCAGCGCCGCCAGCAGCGCGATGATGAACGGCCAGATCTCGCGGATGACGCCACTGATCGGCTGTTCGGTTATGTTCGACACAATGAACAGCAACAGTCCGTAAGGTGGCGTAATCAGCCCGACCATCGCGTTCACCACGGCGATCACGCCGAAATGCACCAGATCAATGCCCATGGCCTGAACCGTCGGGATCAGGATCGGGATGATGATCAACAGGATCGCGCCGCCCTCCAGAACCATGCCCAGCGCAAGGATCAGCAGGTTGATGACGATCAGAAAGCCGGTGCGCGAAAATTCATACTGCGCCAGCGTGTCAGCAATGGTGTTCGGCAGGTTCTCGCGGGTGATGACGTAGTTAAACGTGATTGCCCCGGCGACCAGCACCCCGACCGACGCCGTCGACCGCGCCGACCCCAAAAGAGCCGTATAGAATTGCTTCAGGTTCACCGACCGGTAGAACAGCACCGAAATACCCAGCGCATAGAAGGCGGCGATTGCGGCGGCCTCGGTCGGGGTCATCACACCACCATAGATACCGCCCAACAGGATCACCGGCAGCATCAGCGCCGGAAAGGCCTTGACGGTAATCTTCGGCATGTCGCGCATCGGGACGGCTTCGTCCACGGGATAGTTGCGGCGGCGCGCGATCCAGTAATTCATCAGCGCCATCGCCAGCGCCATCAGCAGACCCGGCAGCAGGCCAGCTGCGAACAGGTAGCCGACCGACTGATCCGAAACCAGCGCATACAACACCATCGGGATCGAGGGCGGAATGATCGGCCCAACCGTGGCCGTAGCAGCGGTGATCGCAGCGGCATAGGCCGGCGAGTATTTCCCGTCGCGGGTCATCATACCGATGATGATCTTGCCCATGCCCACCGCATCCGCGACCGCCGAGCCGGACATGCCGGAAAAGATCAGCGACGATACGACGTTGACATGGCCCAGACCGCCCCGGAACCGCCCGACCAGCGCCTGCGAGAACCGCAGCAGCCGGTCCGCAAGCGAGCCGACATTCATGATATCGGCGGCCAGAATGAACAGCGGGATCGCCAACAGAGTGTAGCCGTTGAACAGCCCCTGCAACAGGGTCTCGGGCGCCAGCGACGGGTCAAAGCCCTTGGCGACAAGGTAGACCAGCGACCCGGTGACCATCGCGATGCCGACCGACTGGCCCATCAGCGACAGGGCCACGATGATGATCATGGACAGGGTAAACGGATCAATCATAATCGTGGCTTTCAGCGCTGGTTTCGGTGTTGAACTGCGGCCCGACGCCAAGCAACCCGGCCCGGACCACGACAAGCGCGCGCACGATGATCGCAAGCGCAAAAGGCATGTAGATGAAGAACACCCAGTTGAAGGGCCAGCGCAGATAGGCGGTGCGCTCGATCTTCATGAAGTCGATATAATCCCATGTCGCGGGCAGCGTCCAAGCGAACACCCCGGCCACGGTCAGCCCGGCAATCACATCGAACCCCCGGCGCACCGAGCGCGGCATCACCGCATAGACCACATCCAGCCGGATCACGTCGGTCTCGCGCACAACGAAGGCATAGCCGAACAAGATCCCCCAGACCCATGCGATCGTCACCCATTCGACGGTCCAGCCGACCGGCAGATCAAGGAAATACCGAAAGATGATTTGCAGAAGGAAGGTCACAAACATGCTGAACAACAGCAGCGCCAGTAAGTTCTCAGCGCGCCTGCCCAACCAGTCTTTTACCGATCTCAGCCTGTCCATGATGC
>NZ_JBFHDW010000326.1:0-2613 GCF_041584535.1 Actibacterium sp.
AAGATCTGGCTGTTCGTGCTGGCGATCACCATTCACAATTTCCCCGAGGGCATGGCCGTCGGCGTCGGCTTTGGCGGCGGCGACCTCACCAACGGCATGTCGCTGGCCACCGGGATCGGCCTGCAAAACGCGCCCGAGGGGCTGGCCGTGGCGGTTGCCTTGCGCGGTCAGGGCTATGGGCGGCTAAAGGCCTTTGGCATCGCCCTTGCCACCGGCCTGATTGAACCGGTCGGCGGTTTGATCGGCGTGGCGGCGGTGCATATCTCGACCGACGTTCTGCCTTGGGGGCTGGCGTTTGCCGCCGGGGCGATGGTCTATATCATCAGCCACGAAATCATCCCCGAAACCCATCGCGGCGGGCATCAGAACTCGGCCACGACCGGTCTGGTGACCGGCCTGATCCTGATGATGATTCTGGATGTGACGCTGGGCTAGGCCGCTCAGGCGCGATGCGCGCCGTCGGCCAGCGATTTCACGTAAGACAGGATGTCCGCCACCGGCTGGCCCTGCCCGATCAGGCTGACAATGGCCGAACCGACAACCGCGCCGTCGGCGACACTGGCGATGGCCTGCGCTGCATCGGGGGTCTTGATCCCAAAGCCCACGATCACCGGCAGATCGGTCTTGGCCTTGATCCGGGCCACTTCGGGCGCGACATCGCCAGCCTGCGCCTCGCCCGCGCCGGTGATCCCGGTGATCGAGACGTAATAGAGGAACCCGCTGGTGTTCTGCAGCACCTTCGGCAAGCGTTTGTCATCGGTGGTGGGCGTGGCAAGGCGGATGAAATTCATCCCGGCCGCATTGGCGGGAATGCACAATTCGCTGTCTTCTTCGGGCGGCAGGTCGACCACGATCAGACCGTCGATCCCGGCGGCCTTGGCATCCTTAAGGAATTTCGGCACGCCACGGTTATAGATCGGGTTGTAATAGCCCATCAGCACGATCGGGGTTTCATTGTCGCCCTTGCGGAACTCGGTCGCCAGATCCAGCGTCCGTTGCAGGGTCATCCCGCCCTCCAGCGCCCGCTGACCGGCCAGCTGGATCGTCGGGCCGTCGGCCATCGGATCGGTAAACGGCAGGCCCAGCTCGATCACATCGACGCCCGCGCCCGGCAGACCCTTCACGATCTCAAGCGAGGTGTCGTAATCCGGATCACCCGCCATCACATAGGCGACGAAGGCCTTCTTACCTTCGGCTTTCAGTGCGGCGAATTTCCGGTCGATACGAGTCATGACGTCCCTCTTGCTTTTATTCCGCCGGTTTGCGCGATTGAGGGGGGAAAATCAATGCCCGCCTTGACGATCCGGCCCCCACGCCCCTACATGCGCGCGATCACATGGATAGGAGTGGGTCATGGGCTTTAAAACCGGGATTGTCGGCCTGCCGAACGTAGGCAAATCGACGCTGTTCAACGCGCTGACCAGAACTGCGGCGGCGCAGGCGGCGAATTTCCCCTTTTGCACCATCGAACCCAACGTGGGTGACGTGGCCGTGCCCGACGCGCGGCTAGACCAACTGGCCGCGATCGCCGGGTCGAAACAGATCATCCCGACGCGGATGACCTTTGTCGACATCGCCGGTCTGGTGAAGGGCGCGTCAAAGGGCGAAGGTCTGGGCAACCAGTTTTTGGCCAACATCCGCGAATGCGACGCTATCGCCCATGTGCTGCGCTGTTTCGAAGATGGCGACGTGACCCATGTCGAGGGCCGCGTCGATCCGGTTTCGGATGCCGAAGTGATCGAGACCGAACTGATGCTGGCCGATATGGAATCCATCGAAAAGCGCCTGCAAAACATCGTCCGCAAGGTGCGCGGCGGCGACAAAGAGGCGATCCAGCAAGAACGCCTGCTGAGAACCGCCCTTGCCGCGCTGGAAAACGGTCAGCCCGCCCGCACCGTCGAGGTGGCCGAGGATGACCGCAAGGCGTGGTCGCTGCTGCAACTGCTGACCAGCAAGCCGATCCTTTATGTCTGCAACGTCTCGGAAGACGACGCCGCCAGTGGCAACGCCCATTCTGCGGCCGTGGCGAAAATGGCCGCAGAACAAGGTGCCGCCGCCGTAGTGATCTCGGCCAAGATCGAAGAGGAAATCAGCCAGCTCGACCCGGAAGAGGCCGAGATGTTCCTGTCCGAACTGGGCCTGGAAGAGGCCGGTCTGGATCGACTGATCCGCGCCGGGCACGAATTGCTGGGTCTGCAAACCTATTTCACCGTCGGCCCGAAAGAGGCCCGCGCCTGGACCATCCGCAAAGGCGCGCTGGCCCCGCAGGCCGCTGGCGTGATCCACGGCGACTTTGAAAAAGGCTTCATCCGCGCCGAGACCATCGCCTTTGACGATTTCGTCGCCTGCAAGGGTGAACAGGGCGCCAAGGATGCCGGCAAAATGCGCGCCGAGGGCAAGAGCTATGTCGTCAAGGATGGCGACGTGCTGCATTTCCTGTTCAACACCTGAGGCGCAACGCAAGCCCTCAAACAGGCAATGCAGATTTCCCCAGATTTCCGCTTGCCCCCGCTGCGAACGCCAATTAAACGGGTCGGCGGAGACGTGGCCGAGTGGTCGAAGGCGCTCCCCTGCTAAGGGAGTAGACGGGAAACCGTCTCGTGGGTTCGAATC
>NZ_JBFHDW010000327.1:0-2612 GCF_041584535.1 Actibacterium sp.
CGAAATTCGTCGATCTGGTCTCGGGCATCTCGGTCCGTGACGAAACCGATGACGCGACAGGCATGACCCAGAAGATCGTGACCGACTGGCGCGCAGCTCCGCGCGGCAATGACCTCAAGCCCGAGATCATCATTGTCGGCGAAGACGGCGAACCGGTGCGTAACGATGCCGGCAACCCTGTGACCTATCCGATGTCGGTCGACGCCATTCTGTCGATCGAAGAAGGTCAGGACATCAAGGCCGGTGACGTGGTTGCGCGTATTCCGCGTGAAGGCGCCAAGACCAAGGACATCACCGGTGGTCTGCCGCGCGTGGCCGAACTGTTCGAAGCCCGTCGTCCGAAAGACCACGCCATCATCGCCGAAGTCGATGGTTACGTGCGCTTTGGCCGCGACTACAAGAACAAGCGTCGGATTTCGATCGAGCCCAGCGACGACACGCTGGAGCCCGTCGAATACATGGTCCCCAAGGGCAAGCACATTCCGGTTCAGGAAGGCGACTTTGTCCAGAAGGGCGACTACATCATGGACGGCAACCCCGCGCCGCATGACATCCTTGCCATCATGGGTGTCGAAGCGCTGGCTGACTATATGATCGACGAAGTTCAGGACGTGTATCGTCTGCAGGGCGTGAAGATCAACGATAAGCATATCGAAGTGATCGTGCGCCAGATGCTGCAGAAGTGGGAGATCCTCGACAGCGGTGAAACCACTCTGCTGAAAGGCGAGAACGTCGATAAGGCCGAGTTCGAAGAGGCCAACGAAAAGGCGATCGCCAAGGGTGGCCGCCCGGCCAAGGGTCAGCCGATCCTGCTGGGTATCACCAAAGCATCGCTGCAAACGCGGTCGTTTATCTCGGCTGCGTCGTTCCAGGAAACCACCCGCGTGCTGACCGAAGCTTCGGTTCAGGGCAAGCGTGACAAACTGGTCGGCCTGAAAGAGAACGTCATCGTTGGTCGCCTGATCCCGGCCGGCACCGGTGGGGCCACGCAGCGCGTGCGCCGTATCGCCGCCGAGCGCGATCAGAAAGTCATCGACGCCCGTCAGGCCGAGGCCGCCGCGGCCGCCGCTCTGGCTGCTCCGGTTGACGACATCGTTGGCGGTGACGAATTCGACAGCGGTCTGATTGATACGCCGGAAAGCCGCAACGAATAAGCTGCGCCGATCCCGAAACATGAAAGCCCCCGCCTTGTGCGGGGGTTTTTGTTTTTCCGCGACCATGTGTCTTTTGACAGTGAATCCGCTTGACGGCGGCCAAGTCATTCACATTTATGAATGTAAGAAGCGCCAACCCCGGCGCGCGATTTTCTCACGCAAGGACAGTTGAAATGTTCAAGATTTTCCAACCCGGCGCGACGGCCCTGGTGCTGGCGTCTTTCATCGGCGGCGCGGCTTTTGCCGGCCCGTTCACCGATGCCGAAACCCAGCTGCGCGCGGCGTATAACGATTACCGGACCGCCTTGTTTCAAAGCAACGCCGGCAAGGCCGATGCGGTGGATGCGGCGCTGATCCGGGCGCAGGAAAAATGGGCGGCGCTGGGCGCGGAATGGGCGGCAAACACCCCGCCGCAATATCAGGACGACCCGGACTTGCCCGCGACAATGGCAAAGGTCGGCACCTTGCTGGCCGAGGCTCAGGCCATCGCCAGCAAGGGTGATCTGGCCGAAGCGCATGAAGTTCTGGAGCAGGTCCGCGATCAGATCTGGGACATGCACCTGCGCAACGGCATCATCGGCTTTTCCGACCGGATGAACGCCTATCATCTGGAGATGGAGGACATTCTGGTGGTCAACCCGGCAACGCTGGACGCGGCAGGGCGCGCAACCTTGCAGGGGCAGGCGGCGGTTCTGTCCTATCTGGCGGCACAGCTCATCGCGCATCCGGCGCCCGAAGCTGCCGATCCGGCCTATGCGCCGTTGGCGCAGGCGATGTATGACGCGACGCTGGCATTGGAGCAGGCGACGCAAGACCCTGACCCCGAGGCTTTGAAGGCCGCGCTTGGGCAGCTTAAACCGGCCTATGCCAAGTTTTTCGCCAAGTTCGGCTAAGACGGACCGATGAAAATCGCCGGGTGCCGATGGCGCCCGGCTGGGCCGGGACCGGGGTCGAAACAATGCGGGCGCGGCTGTTGACAACCCCGGCGACTCTCCATATACCGCGCGCACCTGTGCTGTCGGGGTTAAACCCTTGGGCGGCGCAAATTCAGAATTGAAGTGGTCAAGATCCGGGCCAAAAGCCCCGATCCTCTGGAATTCCACCGCGTCGTTCCCGCGAACGAGGGGACGCATGCGGTATTGGTGTTTTGCAACACGTGCAAATCACCGTCGAGAAGCGGCGCCCCCGGACTTGGGGGCGAGTATTGACAAGAGAGCAACACGAGGAACGTGCATGCCAACGATCCAACAGCTGATCCGCAAGCCGCGGCAGCCGAAAGTTAAGCGCCAGAAGTCCATGCATCTGCAGGCTTGTCCGCAGAAGCGTGGTGTCTGCACGCGCGTCTACACCACGACGCCGAAGAAGCCGAACTCGGCCATGCGCAAGGTCGCCAAGGTGCGCCTGACCAACGGCTACGAGGTGATCAGCTACATCCCCGGCGAGAGCCACAACCTGCAG
>NZ_JBFHDW010000328.1:0-2610 GCF_041584535.1 Actibacterium sp.
CTCTTTCATCTTGGCCATCGAGGCGTAAGATTTATAGGCCAGCGGGAACACCAGCAGCTTGATCACCACGGTCAGGGCAATGATCGCCCAGCCCATATTGCCGATCATCGCATTCAGCGTGTGCAGCAGCCAGAAGATCGGTTTGGTGAAGAAGAAGAACATGCCCCAGTCGATCGAGTCGACAAAGTTCTTGATGCCCAACGACTTTTCGTAATGGGTGATGGTTTCCCATTCCTTGGCGCCCGCGAACAGCTTGGTTTCGACCGCGCCGGTCGTCCCGGCCTCGACGGTCATCACCGGCAAGCGGGTCTCGACCTGATAGATGTCAGCCGCAGCGACGTATTTCGCCACCGAGGTAAAGGCCTGACCCGGTTCGCCGATCAGCGTGGTCATCCAATATTTGTCGGTAAAGCCGATCCAGCCGTCCTGTTCGACCTGCTCCACTTCGGCGCGGGCCGCTTCGCGGTCGACGAAATCCAGCTCGGTCATGTCCTTGTATTTGATTTCTTCCAGCGTCGTGTCGTTCTGACGGACGACGCCTTCGTGCAGTACAAAGAATTTCTTGCCATCGGGTTCGCCGTGACGGGCGACGATGCCGTAAGGGGCCAGACGGACCGGCGCGCCGGTGGTATTTTCGACCGACTGCGCCATGGTGAACATATAGCCGTCGTCGACCGAGATCGTGCGGTGAAAGATCAGGCCCTTGCCGTTGTTCCAGCTCAGCGAAACCGGGGTGGTGTCGGTCAGGGTGGTGTTGCCATCGGCGCTCCAGACCGTCAGCGGCCCGGGCACGTCGGCGGCATCCAGATCGCCGGCGGCGGCCCAGCCATAGAGCGCGTAATAGGGCCGCGCGGACCCGATGGGCGACAGCAGCACGACATTGGCGGAATCGGGTTCAAGCGACTCGCGATAATCCTTCAGCAGCAACTCGTCGATCCGGCCACCCAACAGCGAGATCGAGCCGCTGAGGCGGGTCGAGTCGATGGTCAGGCGCGGCGCATCGGCAACCGTGGTTGCGGTCGCGGGCGTGGGGGTGGTGGCCATCGCGGTCGCCGGTGCCTGTGCAACGGTCGGCGGCACCGCGGCGGTGGTGCCGGTTTCGGTGCTGACAGCGACCGCCGGGTCGGCGGGCGGCGTGGTATTTTCCGGTGGGAAAAAGATGAACCATACAAGGATCACCACAAAGCTCAGCGCCGAGGCCAGGATTAGGTTCTTGTTCTGATCGTCCATTGGGGCCGCCATCCGTCCTATGCAAGGTGAGGGTGGTTCAACAGAAGCCCGCCGGGAAGGTCAAGCGATTTTCCCCGAATCCGGTAGCAATCTACCGTTATCCGGCCTGGCGGCCAAGGCTGGCGGCCTGAGCCAGCTTTTCCCGGTGTCGATGTATCCAGCCGATCGTGTCTTCGAACGGCATCGGGCGGGCGATGCCAAAGCCCTGAACATGGCCGCACCCCAGTTGCGCCAGCATCGCGTGCTCGCCCGCGGTTTCGACCCCTTCGGCAAGGGTTTCAAGGTTCAGACGTTCGGCCATGCTGAGGATCGCAGCGACCAGATTTTGCTGTTCGCGGTCGCGGTCGACGCGGGTGACGAAGGACCGGTCGATCTTAAGCCGCCGGACGGTAAACCGCCGGATCGAACTGATCGAAGCATGGCCGGTGCCGAAATCGTCCAGATCTATGCCGCACCCCAATTGCGCCAGTGCGGCGATGTTGCGGGTGATGACGTCGTCATCGGCGCCCGAGACCACGGTTTCCAGAATTTCGATGGTCAGCCGTTGCGGCGCCAGCGAGAACCGGTCCAGTTCCCAACGGATGCGGTCGACCAGTTCGGGGTCGCGCAATTCCTGATCCGAGAAATTCACCCCGACCGAGGGCACATGGACCCCGGCCTGATCCCACGCGCGCAGCGCCGACAGGGCCTGAAACAGCATTTCGTCGGTCAGGCGCGAGGACAGCCCGGCCTGCAGGACGATGCCCAGAAAATCGACCGGCGGGATCAGGCCGCGTTGGGGATGGGCCCAGCGGGCCAAGGCCTCGAACCCGGTGACCTGACCGGTGTCGGTGGAAATCTGCGGCTGGAACCACGGTCTGATCTGCCGGGTTTCCAGCGCGGTTGCTAATTCCTCGCGCAGATCGTGACGGCGGCTGACGGCCTTTTGCATTTCGGCGGAATATGCCCGGATCGCGCCGGTGCCGTTGCTTTGCGCCTCGCTCAGCGCGGTTTCAGCCGCCGCCAACAGGGCCGCGCCGGTTGGATCGGGGCAGCGGCTTTGCAGGCAGAACCCGGCCGAGCCGGACAGATAGGCCGTGGTGCCATCAATGGTGATCGGTTCGCGCAGCGCGTCCAGCGCCCGGCCGGAAATCTGCAACAGGGTTTCCAGATCGGCGCGGCGCATCGGGGACAGGGCGATGGCCAGCCGCCCATCGACAAGTTGGCCCAGCACGTCATCGTCCCGCAGCGCGGCGGACAGGCGATCGACCACGCGGCGCAGGGCGATATCCTGTGCCTCGGGGCCAAAGCGGTCGGCCAGATCCGGCAGGCCCTCAGGCGCAAGAACAAGGGCGGCGGTGGCCTTGCCACTGGCGCGGCCCTGCGCCAGCGCGGCGTCCA
>NZ_JBFHDW010000329.1:0-2601 GCF_041584535.1 Actibacterium sp.
AGCGCCAGAAAGTGCGCAGCGGCGGGAAGGCCTTGAAAATCCACTCCAGACGGGTGGTGTCCAGCGGCCCCGAGGTGGCGGCAAGGATCATATTTTCCTCGACCGTCAGATCGGTGAAAATCCCCATGTCCTCGGGGACAAAGCCGATGCCCAGCCGCGCCCGCGCCGGGGTCGGCAGGCCGGTGATGTCCTGACCGTCGAACCGGATCGCCCCGGATTTCGCCAGCCAATGGCCGATGATCGTGCGCAGGGTCGTGGTCTTGCCGACGCCGTTGCGGCCCAGCAGCATCGTCACCTGCCCGCGCGGCACCTCAAGATCGACGCCTTGCAGAATGTGATAGCGGGCGATGTCGGTGAACACCGACTCGAGTTTCAAAATCGGATCAGACATCGGTCAGCTCCCGGCCCAGATAGGCCTCTTGCACCACGTCCGAGGCCATCACCGTCGCCGGGTCGCCATCGGCCGCCAGCGCGCCGTTATGCAATACGATGATCCGGTCGGCCAGGGTGCGGATCACATCCATCTTGTGTTCGACCAGCAGCACGGTGCGGTCGGTCTCGGCCTTCAGTTCAGCGATCAGGTCCAGCACGACCGGCGCCTCGTCGACGCTCATGCCGGCGGTGGGTTCGTCGAACATATAGACCGCCGGGTCCAGCGCGATCAGCATCGCCACTTCCAGCTTGCGCTGGTTGCCGTGGCTGAGTTCGGACACGTTCTGATCTTTCAAATTGTCCAGCCGCACCCGCTCCAGCACCGCCATCGCGGCGACCGTCACGGCAGCATCGGATGAGGCCATCGACAACAGGCGAAAACCCTTTTTCTCGCGCGCCTGAATGACCAGACGCACGTTTTCCAGCACCGACAGGTTCGGGAACAGGCTGGTCAGCTGAAACGCCCGCCCCAGCCCGCGGGCACAGCGATCGGCGACCGAGGCGCGGGTGATATCCGCCCCCATCAGCCGGATCGTGCCCGCCGTAGCGGCGATCTGACCGGAAATCAGGTTGAAATAGGTGGTCTTGCCCGCGCCATTCGGCCCGACAATCGCGGTCAACTGGCCCGCGTGAAAGGCGCAGCTGACGTTATCCACCGCGACGTGACCGCCAAAGCGCACAGTCAGTCCGTTGGTTTCCAGAAGGGTCTGGGTCATGGCACTACCGATTTTGAAAAGGATTGCGGACACGGGGACAGGGGCCGCGGACGGCCCCTGTCCAACTGTCATCAGTTGCGGATCGGGATATTCATGTCGTCGATCCCCAGTTCACGCACCAGAACCGGGACGCCGTAATCCTTGCCGTCCTGAATTTCAGTGCGGAAGTGATACATCGCCTGCAGCGCCTGATGGTCTTCGGCGCGGAAGCGCATCATGCCCTTGGGCGAGTCGAACTCCATGCCTTCCATCGCGCCGATCAGCGCCTCGGTATCGTCGGCACCACCGGCTTTGCGGATGGCCTCGACCGCTGCGATCCCGGCAGCCATGCCACCTGCGGTGAAAAAGTCCGGCGGGGTGCCATAACGGGCGAAATGTTCTTTCACCAGCCAGTCATTCACCGGGTTCTGCGGGATTTCGTAATAGTAATAGGTCGCCCCTTCCATGCCGGGGAATTCCTTATGCGCCTTCAGCGCCGCCAGAATGTTGCCGCCCGTGGCCATCTCGATGCCGAACCGCGACGGGTCCATCGAGTTGATCTTGCTCATCGGGTTGTTGCCACCGGCCCAGATCACGAACAGCTTTTTCTTGCCGTCCACGTCTTTCAGTGCGTTGAACAGACGTTCGCCAGCTGCGGTGAAATCGGTGGTGTCGGTCGGCACGTATTCTTCATGCGCGATGGTCGCGCCGGTGCCGGCCAGGGCCTCGCGGAAGGCAGCGACGCCGTCACGGCCAAAGGCATAGTCCTGCGCCAGCGTGGCGATGGTCACGCCTTCGCCGCCCAGCGCCACAGCGTTCGAAATCGCATCCTGCGACGAGTTGCGCCCGGTGCGGAAGATATAGCGGTTCCAGTTGGCGCCAGTGATCGAATCCGCCACGGCGGGTTCGACGATCAGCACGCGCTCGTATTCCTCGGCCACCGGCAGCATCGCCAGCGCCACGCCCGAGCTGACCGGCCCGACCGCGATCTGCGCGTCGTCGTCACCAAAGGCTTCCGACAGCATCGCCTTGCCCAGATCGGGCTTCAGCTGGGTGTCTTTCTCGATCACGACGATCTTTTCGCCGTTGATTTCCATCGTGCCACCGGTGGCATATTCCAGCCCCATCATCAGGCCGTTATGCGACTGTGCGGCATAGGCCTCATAGGGGCCGGTCTTGCCATAGACATGGGCCAGACGGATCTCCGCCATGGCCGGCCCGGCGAGCATCAGCGCCGCAAGGCTGGTTGCGAGTAATTTATTCATTCCGGATCACCTCCCAAAGGTTCTTCGTTTAACTGAGAAAACATGAAACATGAATCAGCATTCATGTCAACGAAAGCTGTGCCTGTTCCGACAATACACGTGGCGCATGGCGCCGGTCCGGGCCGAAAACCGACCCGGACCGGCGCAAGGATGCGATGCAAGGGGTGAAAGAAATGTGACGGCGACCGGCCAGCGCGCCGGACGCGGGG
>NZ_JBFHDW010000330.1:0-2595 GCF_041584535.1 Actibacterium sp.
GCGGTGGTGGCGGCATCCTGTTGCTGGCCGGGCTGACGCGGCTGTTCAGCCTTCGGGGCACATTGATGACGCTGGCGCTGGCGGTGGCGCCGGTTCCGTTGCTGGTCTGGGGCTTTGATCTGCGTTTATAGCGCCCCCGGCCCGGCAAATCCCGCCAAGGCGCCTTTTCCTTTGTCGCCAGATCATTAGAGTGACCGAAACCCAAAACCCGGCAGGCCCAGATGAGCAACGACCCCCTTGTGATCTTTACCCCCTCGGGCAAGCGCGGCCGGTTTCCGCTGGGCACGCCCATTCTGACCGCAGCGCGGCAGTTGGGCGTCGATCTGGATTCGGTCTGTGGCGGGCGCGGCATCTGTTCGAAATGCCAGATCACGCCGTCCTTCGGCGAATTCCCCAAACACGGGGTCACAGTGTCGGACACGGCGGTCAGCCCGATCAACGCGGTCGAGGAACGCTATGACCGCATTCGCGGGCTGAAACCGGGGCGGCGGCTGGGCTGTCAGGCGACGGTGCAGGGCGATCTGGTGATCGACGTGCCACCCGAAAGTCAGGTCCACAAACAAGTGGTGCGCAAGGCCGCCACCGCCCGCGCCATCGTCATGGACCCGGCAACGCATCTTTATCTGGTCGAGGTTGCCGAACCCGACATGCACGAACCCACCGGCGATTTCGAACGCCTGCGCGCCGCATTGGCCGAACAATGGGGCATTGACGGGCTGACTGCCGATCTGCCGCTGCTGGCGCGGCTGCAACCGGCGCTGCGCAAGGGCAACTGGCAGGTGACGCTGGCCGTGCACCGCGATCACACCGGCGGCGCGCCGCGGCTGATCGACCTTTGGCCCGGCTTTTACGAGGGCGGGCTATACGGGCTGGCGATCGACCTTGGCTCGACCACCATCGCCGCGCATCTGTGCGATCTGACGACGGGCGAGGTCCGCACCTCGTCCGGGATCATGAACCCGCAGATCCGTTTTGGCGAAGACCTGATGAGCCGGGTTTCCTACGCGATGATGAACCCCGGTGGCGATGCCGAAATGACCGCCGCCGTCCGCACCGCGCTGAACGATCTGGCCGCCGCCATCGCGGACGAGGCCAATCTGGACCCGCGCGCCATTGTCGAACTGACACTGGTCTGCAACCCGGTCATGCACCATCTGGCGTTGGGCATTGATCCGGTCGAACTGGGTCAGGCGCCGTTCGCGCTGGCCACGTCGGGGTCGCTGTCGCTGGCCGCCGCCGATCTTGACCTGAGCGCGATCAATGCTCAGGCCCGCGCCTATATCCTGCCCTGCATCGCTGGCCATGTCGGCGCCGATGCCGCTGCGGTCGCCCTGTCGGAAGAGCCGTATAAATCGGATGACCTGATGCTGGTGGTTGATGTCGGCACCAATGCCGAGATCCTGCTGGGCAACAAGGACCGGGTGCTGGCCTGTTCGTCACCCACCGGCCCGGCGTTCGAAGGCGCGCAGATCAGCAGCGGCCAGCGCGCCGCCCCCGGCGCGATCGAGCGGGTCGAGATCGACCCGGTCAGCAAGGAACCGCGTTTCAAGGTGATCGGCAGCGACCTGTGGTCGGACGAGCCGGGCTTTGACCTGCACACCGCCACCACCGGCATCACCGGGATCTGCGGCTCGGGCATTATCGAGGCCGTCGCGGAAATGCGCATGGCCGGGCTGGTCGATGCCTCGGGGCTGATCGGCAGCGCCGAACAGACCGGCACGCCGCGCTGCCGGCCCGAAGGCCGCACCCATGCCTATCTGATCCATGACGGCAGCAGCGACGGCGGCCCGGTCATCACCGTGACACAAGGCGATATCCGCGCGATCCAACTGGCGAAATCGGCGCTTTATGCCGGGGCGCGGTTGTTGATGGATGAATTGGGCGTCGACACCGTGGACCGTATCGTTCTGGCCGGGGCGTTCGGTGCGCATATCAGCCCGAAACACGCGATGGTGCTGGGGATGATCCCCGACGCGCCGCTGAACCGGGTGACCAGCGCCGGCAACGCCGCTGGAACCGGGGCGCGGATCGCGCTGTGTAATGTCGCGGCACGGGCCGAGATCGAACAGGTGGTGCGCCGCATCCACAAGGTCGAGACCGCGATCGAGCCGCGCTTTCAGGAACATTTCGTCGCCGCCAACGCCCTGCCCCATGCCACCGACCCGTTCCCGGAACTGTCGAAGATCGCGCCGCTGCCGCAGGTGTCGTTCAATACCGGCGGCGGCGATGGCGCGGGCGGACGGCGACGGCGGCGGCCCCGCTGACACTTCCGCTTGACCGCTGTTGCGGCTCGGATTATCTGAGGGCCCGACGCGGGTGTAGCTCAATGGTAGAGCAGCAGCTTCCCAAGCTGAATACGAGGGTTCGATTCCCTTCACCCGCTCCAATCCCCTTGCCCGAAATATTTCGAACAACCCGCTCGCAGACCGCTGTCGCGTCTTGAACTGGCGGGCCGACGGGCCTATCTTCAGCATGTTCCTTCGGGGACTATGGCGATAAACGCGCTCGTAATACGCGGATCGGACCCGGGGGCGGTACCCGGCGACTCCACCAAAATCCTTCATTTGGGGATCATGGGGTCGAAATAGGATCGAC
>NZ_JBFHDW010000331.1:0-2593 GCF_041584535.1 Actibacterium sp.
CGACGCCGATCACCTAAGCGACCTGCGTGCGGTGAAAGAGGTACGCGGCATCCCCCGCGTTCCCGAAACCCGCACCACCGAAAAAGGTGAAGGCAAGAAGAAGAACGGCAAAAAACGCCACGGCGACTTCGCAATCGCGCTGGCGCTGGCCCATCACGCATCACGCCTGCGCCCCATTGAGTACGGCTACCGCGCGGCCGGCCAGACGGGTGGCGCAGAACGAGGCGAACAATCTGCGGGTGACGAGCAGCGCCGCGACTGGTGGCGCCAGCCGCGCGGCGCGGGCCTGCGAGGGGGACTGTGATGCGATCGGCAGAACTCGGGCGCTTTGGAGGTGCTTTTAATGACCATTAAACCGACCATTTACGATGCCTTTGGGCGGCCTGTCGTGCGCAAGGTTCTGACGCAGGAAGTCGCCGCTCCGACGATCGGCGGCGTTCGCAGCCCGCTGTCGGGCTATCCGATGGATGGTCTGAACCCCATGCGCCTGGCGGGCATTCTGCGCGCGGCAGACAGCGGCGATGTTACGCAATATCTCGAACTGGCCGAACTGCTGGAGGAACGCGATCTTCATTACACCGGGGTTTTGGGCACCCGAAAACGCTCGGTCAGCCAGATCGATATCACGGTCAAGCCAGCAAGCGACTCGAAAGAAGATCAGGTCATCGCGGACCGCGTCCGCGACTGGCTGGACCGGGACGAGCTGAGTGACGAGCTGTTCAACATTCTCGATGCGATCGGCAAGGGCTACAGCTTTACCGAAATCATCTGGGACAGCTCGGAGGGTCAATGGGAACCCGCGCGCCTCGAATATCGCGACCCGCGCTGGTTCACATTCGAGCGCCACAATCTGACCACGCCGCTGCTGCTCAATGAACACGGGGCCGAAGTGCCGCTGCACCCCTACAAGTTCATCTACGCCCGTATGCAGGCCAAGTCCGGTATCGCGCCGCGCTCGGGCATCGCGCGCATTGCCGCCTGGGCACAGATGTTCAAGGCCTTCACCCAGCGCGATTGGGCCATATTCACCCAGACCTATGGCCAGCCGATCCGGCTCGGAAAATTCCAGCCCGGCGCGACCGAAAAGGACAAGGATACGCTGTTTAGCGCCGTCGCGAACATTGCGGGCGACTGCGCGGCCATCATTCCTGACACCATGCAGATGGAGTTTATCGAGGCCAAGAATGTCGGTGCGTCGACCGATCACTATGAGCGGCGCTCGGACTGGCTGGATAAGCAGGTTTCCAAGGCCGTCCTTGGCCAGACCGCAACGACCGACTCGGTTACCGGCGGGCTGGGGTCCGGCAAGGAACACCGCGAGGTGCAGGAGGATATTGAACGCGCCGATGCAAAGCAGCTTCAGGGCATCCTGAACGCCCAGCTCATCCGCCCGTTTGTGGATCTCGAATTTGGCCCGCGCGGCCGGCGTGGCTATCCCAAGCTGATCATTGCGCGCCCCGAGGCCGAGGATCTGGGACTGCTGGCCCAGGCTCTTGGTGAACTGGTGCCTCTGGGCCTGGAGGTCAGCCAGTCCGAGACCCGCGAGAAATTCGGCCTCTCAGCCCCCAAAAAGGGCGACGCTATCCTGCGCGCCCCGGCGAAGGCGGGCGCGGGTGATCCCCCGCCCGCACCGGACCAGACGGCGCTGCAGGCAGAACAGACCGGGCAGACGGCGCCTCAGCGCCTCGCGGATCAGGCCGTCACCGAAACCGGGCCCGCCGTGGCGGATCTGATTGCCCAGGTCGAGCTAATGACTGAGCGGGCGGGAAGCATGGAAGAGCTGCGGGATATGCTGATGACCGCCTACCCGGCTCTCGACACATCAAAGCTGACCGCAGCGATCATGCTGATGATGGTGGCCGCAGAGGGCGCCGGCCGCGCGGATGTGGAGGACGAGAGTGCCTGACACCGCGCTCGCATTCGGACGGCCCTTTGCCGAGCAGGTTGCAGCCCTGCGCCTGCGCCTGGGCGATCTCGTTCCAACGCAGGCCTGGGACGACATAGAGCGCAGCGCACATGACCGGGCCTTCATGGTGGCGGGCGCAATGAAGGCAGACCTGCTGGCCGATCTGGCCGCGGCTGTCGACAAGTCGATTGCGCAAGGCACCAGCCTGGAGACGTTTCGCAAGGATTTTCGCGGAATCGTCGAAAAGCACGGCTGGCACGGCTGGACTGGGGAAGGCTCCAAGGCAGGCGAAGCATGGCGCACCCGCGTCATCTACAAGACCAATGCCGCCACGACTTATGCCGCCGGGCGCATGGCCCAGCTCGTCAAGGGCGACTTCACATATTGGGTCTATCGGCACGGCGGGTCGCGCGAGCCGCGCATCGAACATCTTGGCTGGGATGGTCTGATCCTGCCGCCCGATCACGAATTCTGGCGCACCCATGCCACACCCAATGGCTGGGGGTGCAGCTGCTACATCGTCGGCGCCTATTCGCTGGCCGGAGCAAAGCGCGTTGGGGGCGACCCCGGCAAAAGCCTGCCCGATAACTGGCCCGAGATCGATCCACGGACCGGCGCGCCCAAAGGTATCGACAAAGGGTGGGACTATGCGCCTGGTGCGTCGGTCGCAGAAACCGTTGCCCTTGC
>NZ_JBFHDW010000332.1:0-2554 GCF_041584535.1 Actibacterium sp.
GCCGAGCTGGCCAAGGAAAAATCCACCGGCCCGTCGGGCCCGTCGGGCGGCGCTTTGGGCTGGTTCAGCAAGGGCATGATGGTTCAGCCGTTCGAAGACGCGGTGCTGTCGCTTGAGGTCGGTCAGGTCTCGGACCCGGTTGAAACTCAGTTCGGCTGGCACGTCGTCATCCTGAACGAAACCCGCGATAAATCCGCCCCGGCACTGGACGAGGTCCGCGACGAAATCATTGGCCAAATTCAGCAAGACGTAGTGACGCAGGCCATTGATGAAATCGCTAAAAACGCAGATGTTGTGCGCAATGAAACCGCCATCGACCCCGCCCTGCTGCGCAATCGGGATCTGCTGGCAGACTAAGCGCCGGACGGGGAAAAGCCATGGCCAAGAAAAGCAAATCGAAGTCGACGAAAAAGGCCGATGTCGAGGCCTTTGAACGCGAAGTGGAAAAGCTGCGCAAAAAGGTGAAGTCGGCGAAGAAAAAGCAAAAGGCCGAGGCCGAGGCGCAAACCGCCCCCAAGCCCAAGCTGCAAATCGTCTCGCCGCTGGCTCCGGCTGGCGGCATGCCTGACCTGCCGGTGATCAAGGGCGCCTCGTTCGCCGCGATCGCCGCCGGGGTGCGCTATAAAGGCCGCGTCGACGTGATGCTGGCCCGTCTTGCGCCGGGCACGCAGATGGCCGGGGTCTTTACCCGCTCGGCCACCCGCGCCGCGCCGGTTCTGGATTGCGAAGCCAAGATCGGCCTGACCGATGACGGCGCCGGCGCCGCGATCATCGTCAATGCCGGCAATGCCAACGCCTTTACCGGCGACAATGGCCGCAAGGCCGTGGATGCTGTCACCGCTGGCGTTGCCAGCGCCACGCAAATTCCGCAAAGCCGGGTGTTTTCGTCTTCGACCGGGGTGATCGGCGAACCGCTGGCGCATGAACGCATCACTGCGGCGCTTGAGGAATTGACCGCGAACCTGTCGGAAAACGGCCTGGCCGACGCCGCGCGCGCCATCATGACCACCGACACTTTTCCCAAAGCCGCGACCGCAAGCTGCAAGATTGATGGCAAGCTGGTGAATATCGCCGGGATCGCCAAAGGCTCGGGCATGATCGCGCCGGATATGGCGACGATGCTGGTCTATATCTTTACCGACGCCAAGATCGCCCGCGAACCGCTGCAGAAAATCCTGTCGCGCCTGACCGATCAGACCTTCAACAACATCACCGTCGATGGCGATACTTCAACCTCGGACACGCTGTTGCTGGCGGCGACCGGCACCTCGGATGCGCCTGAAATCACCGATCTGCGCTCGAAACCGGCGCGCGATTTCACCAAGGCGCTGAAAACCGTGATGCTGAATCTGGCGCATCAGGTGATCCGCGACGGCGAAGGTGCGACCAAGTTCATCGAGGTCGCCGTGACCGGCGCCGCAACTGCCGCCGACGCCCGCAAAGTGGCGCTGTCGATCGCCAATTCGCCCTTGGTCAAGACCGCCGCTGCCGGGCAGGACCCCAACTGGGGCCGCATCGTCATGGCCGTGGGTAAGTCCGGCGCCAAGGCCGACCGCGACCTGCTGTCCATTCGGTTTGGCGATATTCTGGTGGCTGAAAAAGGCTGGGTCTCGCCCGATTACACCGAGGCCGACGGCGCCGAATACATGCAGCAGCCCGAGCTGGTAATCGGTGTCGATATGGGGCTTGGCCGGGGCAAGGCCACGGTTTGGACCTGTGACCTGACCCACCGCTATATCGACATCAACGCCGATTATCGCTCGTGAAAAAGGTCGTTCTTGTTTCCGCGGTCGCGCTGATCGACGTTGACGGGCGGGTGCTGTTGGCGCAGCGCCCCGAAGGCAAGTCGATGGCCGGCTTGTGGGAATTTCCCGGCGGCAAGGTCGAACCGGGCGAAACCCCGGAACATGCGCTGATCCGCGAACTGCAAGAGGAACTGGGCATCGACACATGGTCCAGTTGCCTTGCGCCGCTGACCTTTGCCAGCCACAGCTATGATGATTTCCACCTGCTGATGCCGCTGTTTGCCTGCCGCAAATGGAACGGCATCCCGCAGGCCCGCGAGGGTCAGATGCTGAAATGGGTGCGGCCCGCGGCGTTGAAGGATTACCCGATGCCGCCCGCCGATATCCCGCTGATCCCGATCCTGCGCGACTGGCTGTAAGGCGCCCCGGCTCATCCCAGGATTGTGCGAAACGGGCCGCGGTGGAAAAGCTGTCGCCCGAATCGAGATGATTTTTTAATTTTTTGATGTATTGTAGGCGTATCGTCACAAATTCTTGGCTTTGACCGCGGAGGGGCTCGTGATCAAAACAATCACCATCGGTAGCTGCGTCTCGATTCAGGGGGCTTTCGTGCAGCGTCTGAGCAACGGAAATGTTCAGGTGCGCGTGGGCGAACGAATTTACGAAGGCCGCCCGGTCAGCGACAAATCCGCCGCCTGAACGTCAGAGCATAGGCCAAAAGAAAAGGACGACCCGCAGGGGCCGTCCTTTTTGTTTTTCCGGGGGCTGATGGATCAGCTGAGCGAACGCTCGATCTCTTCGCGCTCGAA
>NZ_JBFHDW010000333.1:0-2552 GCF_041584535.1 Actibacterium sp.
AACGCTGGGCATTGGCGAAATCATCATCGCGGTGATGAAGAACGAAGAATGGCTGGCGCGCGGCGTCAAGAACATGGTCGGCCTGCCCCGCCCCGTGCCCTACGAGGTCGATCTGCAGGAAAGCGACAGCTTTGTCGCGCTGGCGACCGGAGTCGGCATCGACCCGATCACCGCCTCGACCCTTACGGTCAAACTGGCCTATGCCGGGCTGTTTCTGGCGGTGCTGCTGGGGGTGATCCTGCTGAGCGAACTGGCTCTGAAATCGCCCTGGGGCCGGATGATGCGCGCCATTCGCGATAACGAGACCGCCGCCGCCGCAATGGGCAAGAACGTCACCGGGCGCCACCTGCAAATCTTCATCCTCGGCTCGGCCGTCTGCGGGATCGCGGGTGCGATGCTGACCACGATGCACGGACAACTGACGCCCGGCTCGTATAACCCGCTGCATTACACCTTCCTGATCTGGGTGATGGTGATCGTTGGCGGCTCGGGCAATAACTGGGGCGCGGTTCTGGGCGGGATGCTGATTGGCTTTCTCTGGCTGCAATCGGAACAATTCGGCGGCGCGGTGATGAATGTCATCACCTCGGGCATGACCGATGGTTCGCCGCTGAAAACCCACTTGCTGGACAGCGTCGCCCATATGCGGCTGTTGATGATGGGGATCATCCTGTTGCTGGTGCTGCGCTTCAGCCCGCGCGGCCTGATCCCTGAACGCTAGGCCCGGTCTTTTTCTTGGTCCAAATACTCAAATCCGACCGCGCCTAAATCCGCGAACCTGTCGGCTGAACGTAAAAACGCCGGGGCCCCCCACCCCGGCGTTTTTTGGGTGCCCGCGTCCGGGCAGCCCCTAGCAACCTATGCCATTCAGAAGCTGAGCAACCGCGCCTCGTGCTTTTTCAGGGTCTTGCGCGCGGCGGTATAGTCTTTCAGACCGTCCTCGGTTTTCAGCTCGGGGAACAATTCAAAGATCTCGTTCCGCTGCGCGTTGCCCATGCCTTTCAGCGTGTAATCGCCGGGCTGGAAGCTTTCGGTCCACGACCCGTCGGACAGCACCACCTCGTGTTGGTCGAACATAAAGTGGATGTAGGTCGTGTTCATCGGGTTCAGCGCGTGGATGCCGCGAGTGTTGACCAGATGTTTTGCCGCCACCAGAACTTCGCGCTCTTCGAAATACAGCGCCGTGCGGTCGTTGGCGACCAGCATCCGGTGGTTGGGGCTGACGATCATGTCACGCTCGGGCAGGCCCTGCCCCAATGCACCGGCCTTGATCAGCACCGGTTTCAGGTGCTGCGCCTTGGCAAGGTCGCGGCCAGTCAGGGCTTTTTCGCCGATCCAGCGGATTTCCTGAATGCCGTTGTCGCGGGTGATCACCTTGTCGCCGGGTTTCAGATCCTGAACCAGACGCTCGCCCTTGGGCGTGGCAATCCGCGCGCCGGGGGTAAAGCAGGGGATGACATCCTCGATATTCTCGAAGTCCATCGTGCCCAGCGTTCCGCCGCCATTGTCGTAGAAGGTGACAAAGCCGTCAAAGCCGTTCCCGTCGCTGTCGACATTGGTATAGGTGACCTTGACGCTGCCACCAGCCGGGGCTGCCCCGGTCAAATCCAGTGTATCCCAGTCATCGCCGGTGGCGCCGCCATCGACGAAATCGCCGACATTGCCGCCAAGGAACAGGTCGCGGTCGGCGTCGCCATACAGCGTATCGACCCCCTGCCCGCCGGTGATGATGTCGTTGCCGTCGCCGCCGTGGATTTCATCCTCGTCGATGCCGCCGTCGATCACGTCATTGCCGCCATCGCCATAGATGACGTCATCGTCATCCTGACCAAAGATGGTGTCGTTACCGTCGCCGCCGTGGATCACGTCGCGACCGTTATCCTGCACCAGATCGATGCTGTCGGGGATGTTCAGGCTGTCCGGGAAGATCGGATCAAGGCCGCCATAGATCGTATCGTTGCCATCGCCGCCGTCGATCGTATCCGAGCCCTCGCCGCCGACGATATAGTCGTCGCCGTCACCGCCATCGATCGTGTCGTCGTCAAAGCCGGCATTGATCGTATCGTTGCCCGCACCGCCAAAGATCACGTCGTCATCGTCGCCGGTGATGATCGTGTCATCGCCCGAGCCGCCATCGACAAAGTCCTTGTCGTTGTCAGGGTCGGCATCCGACGGGAACAGGCCGGGATAGCCGCGATCGGGCAACGGCGCACTGCTCAGCGGTGCCGAGGTGTCGATGAAGTCGTCGCCATCCTCGCCATAAACGGTGTCATTGCCGTCGCCGCCATAGACGGTGTCGTCGCGTGCGCCCGCGGTGATGGTGTCGTCGCCATCGCCGCCATCGATAAAGTCGACATTATTGCCGCCCGAAATCGTGTCGTCGCCGCCATCGCCATATAGCGTGTCGTCGCCGCCTCCGCCGGTGATGGAGTCGTTCCCGTCGCCGCCGTGGATCTCGTCATTGCCCGAGAACCCGTCGATGATGTCGTCTCCGTCGCCACCGTAAATCAGGTCGTCGTCGCGGCCACCGATGATCGTATCATTGCCCTTGC
>NZ_JBFHDW010000334.1:0-2546 GCF_041584535.1 Actibacterium sp.
ATCAAATCCGGCGGCACCACCCGCCGCGCCGCCAAGATGGTGATCTGCGATGCCGACCACCCGGATATCGAGGAATTCATCAACTGGAAGGTCAAGGAAGAGCAGAAAGTCGCGTCGCTGGTCGCCGGGTCCAAGATCCACGAACAACGCCTGAACGACATCTTCGCCGCGATCCGCGCCTGGGATGGCAAGGAACAGGATGCCTTTGATCCCAAGGTCAACGACAGCCTGAAAGCCGCCATTCGCACCGCGAAAAAACAAGCGGTTCCCGAGACTTATGTCAAACGCGTGCTGGATTACGCCAAGCAGGGCTATAGCAGCATCGAATTCCCGACCTATGACACCGATTGGGATTCCGAGGCCTATGCCACCGTGTCGGGCCAGAACTCGAACAACTCGGTCCGGGTGACGGATGCCTTCCTCAAGGCCGTGGAAACCGATGGCGATTGGGAACTGTTGCGCCGCACCGACGGTAAGGTCGCCAAGACCCTGAAAGCCCGCGACCTGTGGGAACAGATCGGCCATGCCGCATGGTCCTGCGCCGATCCGGGCATCCAGTATCACGACACGGTCAACGCTTGGCACACCTGCCCCGAAGACGGGGCGATCCGTGGCTCGAACCCGTGCTCGGAATACATGTTCCTTGACGATACCGCTTGTAACCTTGCCTCGATGAACCTGCTGACCTTTTACAAGGACGGCGCGTTCCAGGCCGAGGATTACATGCACGCCTCGCGGCTGTGGACCCTGACGCTGGAGATCAGCGTGATGATGGCGCAGTTCCCGTCGAAGGAAATCGCACAGCTTTCCTATGACTTCCGCACGCTGGGTCTGGGCTATGCCAACATCGGCGGTCTGTTGATGAACATGGGCCTTGGCTATGACAGCGATGAAGGCCGGGCCCTGACCGGGGCGCTGACCGCGATCCTGACTGGCGTGGCCTATGCCACCTCGGCCGAGATTGCCAGCGAACTGGGTGCCTTCCCGGGTTATCAGCGCAACGCCAAGCACATGCTGCGCGTCATCCGCAACCACCGCAACGCCGCTTATGGCAAGACGGACGGCTATGAACAGCTTGAGATCAAACCAGTCGCGCTGGACATTGCCAACTGCCCCGATGCCCGCCTTGTCGAACTGGCGCAATCGTCGTGGGACGAGGCGCTGGCGCTGGGTGAAAAGCACGGCTATCGCAACGCTCAGACCAGCGTGATCGCACCCACCGGCACCATTGGTCTGGTGATGGATTGCGACACCACCGGGATCGAGCCCGATTTCGCGCTGGTGAAATTCAAGAAACTGGCCGGTGGCGGCTATTTCAAGATCATCAACCGCTCGGTTCCGGCGGCGCTGGAAAAGCTGGGCTATGGGTCGGCGCAGATCGAGGAAATCATCGGCTATGCCGTCGGTCACGCTAGCATCGGCAACTGCCCCGGCATCAACACCACCTCGCTGATCGGCCACGGTTTCGGCCCGCGCGAGCTGGAAAAGATCGAAGGCGCGCTGGCTGCGGCCTTTGACATCCGCTTTGTCTTTAACCAGTGGACGCTGGGCGAAGAGTTCTGCACCCAAACCCTTGGTATCCCGGCTGAAAAGCTGAACGATCCGTCGTTCGACCTGCTGCGCCACCTTGGCTTTACCCGCGCCCAGATCGAGGCCGCCAATGACCATGTCTGCGGCACCATGACCCTTGAGGGCGCCCCGCATCTGGACCCGGCGCATTACCACATCTTCGATTGCGCCAACCCCTGCGGCAAGAAGGGCAAGCGCTTCCTCAGCGTCGACAGCCATATCTACATGATGGCCGCCGCGCAGTCGTTCATCTCGGGCGCGATCAGCAAGACGATCAACATGCCCAACGACGCCTCGATCGAGGATTGCCAGAAGGCCTATGAGCTCAGCTGGTCGCTGGGCATCAAGGCCAACGCCCTCTATCGCGACGGTTCGAAATTGTCGCAGCCGCTGGCGTCGGCGCTGGTCGAGGATGATGAAGAGGCCGAGGAAATCCTTGCCTCGGGCAACCCGCAGGAAAAAGCTGCGGTGCTGGCCGAAAAGATCGTCGAGAAGATCATCGTCAAGGAAATCGCCCGTGGCCGCGAAAAGCTGCCGCAGCGCCGCAAGGGCTATACCCAGAAGGCGATCGTTGGCGGTCACAAGGTCTATCTGCGCACCGGCGAATATCAGGACGGTGCCTTGGGCGAAATCTTTATCGACATGCATAAAGAGGGTGCCGGGTTCCGCGCGATGATGAACAACTTCGCCATCGCGGTGTCGGTTGGCCTGCAATATGGCGTGCCGCTCGAGGTGTTCGTCGAGGCCTTCACCTTCACCCGCTTCGAGCCGGCCGGCATCGTGCTGGGCAACGACTCGATCAAGAACGCGACCTCGATCCTCGACTACATCTTCCGCGAGCTTGCGGTCAGCTATCTCGACCGCACCGACCTGGCACATGTGAAGCCGGAGGGCGTCACCTTCGACGAGCTCGGCCGCGGTGACGAGGAGGGCAAGCGCAACTTCGAAGAGGTGCCGAATTCTGGCGGCAACAGTCC
>NZ_JBFHDW010000335.1:0-2541 GCF_041584535.1 Actibacterium sp.
ATCGCCCCCGCGCTCGACGCCCTGCGGCGCGAGGGGTTCGATCTTTTGGGCCCGCTTTCGGCCGACACGATGTTCCACGGGGCCGCGCGGGCGGGCTATGACGCGGCGATCGCGATGTATCACGATCAGGCGCTGATCCCGATCAAGACGCTGGATTTCGCTGGCGGCGTCAACGTGACGCTGGGCCTGCCGTTCATCCGCACCTCGCCCGATCACGGCACCGCGTTTGATATTGCCGGGCAAGGCAAGGCCGATCCGACCAGCCTGATCGCCGCCCTGCGCATGGCCGACCGGCTGGCGCAAAGCCGCGACCGGTGATCGGGGGGCAAGCGCGCGCATGAGTATTTTGACCAAGAAAAAGAGGCCGGCATGGCGACGATAGACGGGCTTCCTCCGCTGCGCGAGGTGATTGCCAGCCACGAGCTGAGCGCGAAGAAATCGCTGGGGCAGAATTTCCTGCTGGACCTGAACCTGACCGCCAAGATCGCCCGGCAGGCCGGGGATCTGACCGTTTGCGACGTGTTAGAGGTCGGGCCCGGCCCCGGCGGTTTGACGCGCGGTTTGCTGGCCGAGGGCGCGCGCCGGGTGTTGGCGGTGGAAAAGGACGCGCGCTGTTTGCCGGCGCTGGCCGAGGTGGCGGCGGCCTATCCCGGGCGTCTGGAAGTGATAAATGCCGATGCGCTGGCGCTGGATGTGACCGCGCATCTGACCCCGCCGATCCGCATCGTCGCCAACCTGCCCTATAATATCGGCACGGAATTGCTGGTGCGCTGGCTGACCCCGCCGGTCTGGCCGCCGATCTGGCAAAGCCTGACCCTGATGTTCCAGAAGGAAGTGGCCGAGCGCATCGTCGCCCAGCCCGGCGGCAAAGCCTATGGCCGGTTGGCGATTCTGGCGCAATGGCGGACCGATGCGAAAATCGTCATGACCCTGCCACCCGAAGCCTTTACCCCGCCGCCGAAAATCCATTCGGCCGTGGTGCATCTGGTGGCGCGGCGCGAGCCGCTTTATCCTGCCGATCCCGCAGTTCTGAGCCGCGTTGTGGCTGCCGCGTTCAACCAACGCCGCAAGATGCTGCGCGCCAGCCTGAAAGGCGTGGCACCGGATATCGAGGATCGTTTGCGGTCGGTGGGAATCGCCCCGACAGAGCGTGCCGAGCAGCTGTCTGTCGAGGCATTCTGTGCGCTGGCCCGGGCTGTCGCGGCGGGCTAGCGATTATTCTGCGGCGGGCGCCTGAGGCGTTTCGTCCGCAGCGGTCTCGGCGTTGTCGCCGGATTCGGCGACCGGGGCCGGTTTCGGCTTACGTGCGCGCTTGCGCGGGGCCGGTTTTTCCTCGGGGGTTTCGACAAGGCCGCTATCGGCTTCGCCACTGTCAGCGTCGGCCTCGATCAAGGTCGAGACATCGTCCTGATCGTCCAGCCCATCGGCATAGCTTTCGCGCTGTGGGCGCTGATCGCGGCTTTGCTGGGCTTCGTGCTGTTCACGACGGGCTTCTTGCTCGCGCATGGCCTCGCCCAACAGGCGGGTGTAATGTTCGGCGTGCTGCTGAAAGTTCTCAGCCGCGACGCGGTCATTGCTGAGCTGCGCATCGCGGGCCAGCTGATTGTATTTCTCAATGATTTGTTGCGGCGTGCCGCGAACCTTGCCCTCGGGGCCCGAGCTGTCAAACACGCGGTTGACAATATTGCCCATTGTGGAGCGAGAGCGGTTCGACTTGGACCGCGAACGTGACTTGGATGATCTCATGTTATTCTGTTATCCAGCCTTGCTTTGGCTTTTTTCGAACCATGACCGCGAACTATGGGCGGCACTGTATTTGATCCGGCGTTTTTTGGCTTGCTGCGAGGGGGACAGAGCATTCTATCCCGTCCCTCGTCTTATCCGAATAACCATGCCGGGTGCAGCAAGACAAGCAAAAAATACAGGTTTTGAACGGTTTTACCACCGTTAGCGCCCTGAATCTGCGAGTTTTCGATGGTTTAGACCATCGGCGCCCGGCCAGTCACGACCCGGTGCCTGTTATCAAGATCGGTATGCACTTGCGGATCTTCAAGACCTGCGGCCGAAAACAGTGCCTGCACCCGGTCGCCCTGTGACGGGCCAATTTCAACGATCAGGCGGCCGCCGGGTTTGAGATGGTGCAGAACCTGCGCGGTAATGATGCGGTAAGGGTCCAGACCGTCTCCGCCCGGGGTCAGGGCCAGATGCGGTTCGTGGTCCAGCACATCGGGGCCAAGGCCAGCCATGTCGCTGTCGGAAATATAGGGCGGGTTGGCGACGATCAGGTCGAACTGGCCGTCAACGGCGCTGAACCAATCCGACAGCACCAGTTCCGGCGACACGCCAAGGGCGCGGGCATTGGCGCGGGCAATTTCCAGTGCGGCAGGCGACAGATCGACACCGCGCCCCCGAACCCTGGGCCGTTCGGCCAGCAACGTCAGCAGGATACAACCCGAGCCGGTGCCAAGGTCCAGCACCGTGTCAAACGGTTCAGACAGCGCCTGCTCGATGACGGTTTCGGTTTCCGGGCGCGGGTCCAGC
>NZ_JBFHDW010000336.1:0-2530 GCF_041584535.1 Actibacterium sp.
ATCGACTGCCGCGCCTCGGCGATCAGGTTGCCGGAGTCGTTGCTGGCCGATCCATCGACCCCCAGACCCACTTTCACCCCCGCATCGCGCATCGCCCGCACCGGGGCAATGCCCGACCCGAGTCTACAATTCGAACATGGGCAATGCGCGACCCCGGTATGAGTCCGGCTAAAAAGTTCAATTTCCGAACTATTCAGCTTGACGCAATGGGCATGCCAGACATCGGCCCCGGTCCAGCCCAGATCTTCGGCATATTGGCCGGGACGACAACCGAACTGTGCCTCGGAATAGGCGATGTCCTCGTCATTCTCGGCAAGATGAGTGTGCATCATCACACCCTTGTCGCGGGCCAGAAGTGCGGCGTCGCGCATCAATTCGCGGCTGACCGAAAACGGCGAACATGGCGCCACGCCAACCCGCACCATCGCGCCTTCGGCCGGGTCGTGGAAGGCGTCGATCACCCGGATACAGTCGTTCAGGATATCGGCCTCGCGTTCGACCAGACTGTCGGGCGGCAGGCCACCGGCGCTTTCGCCGATGCTCATCGCGCCACGGGTCGGATGAAACCGCAGGCCGATTTCCTGCGCCGCATCAATCGTATCCTCCAGCCGCGACCCGTTGGGATAGAGATACAGGTGATCCGAGCTCATCGTGCAGCCCGACAGCGCCAGTTCCGCCAGCCCGATCAGCGCCGAAATCCGCATTTCCTCGGGGCCGAACCGGGACCAGATCGGATACAGCGTCTTCAGCCAGCCAAACAGCAGCGCGTCCTGCCCGCCCGGCACCGCGCGGGTCAGGGTCTGATACAAATGATGGTGGGTGTTCACCAAGCCCGGCGTCACAACACAGCCCTGCGCCAGCACC
The DNA here is from genome assembly GCF_041584535.1 of Actibacterium sp. Taxonomy (GTDB): domain Bacteria; phylum Pseudomonadota; class Alphaproteobacteria; order Rhodobacterales; family Rhodobacteraceae; genus Actibacterium_D. Next base: position 865 of record NZ_JBFHDW010000336.1, read on the forward strand.
ACCTCGGCCCCGTCCGGCATCAGCCCATGGCCAATCTCGGCAATGATGCCGCCTTTCAGCCGAATGTCAGCCCCGGCCAGCTCGCGCCGGCCGTCGTCCATGGTCAGGATGGCGTCGGCATTGCGGATCAGAACATGATGCATGGTTTAGTCCCCGGCTTTGGACAATATCGCCAGTGCCTCGGCATGAATCTGCGGGTTCGCGGCGGCCAGAACCCGGCCGCCATGCTGGGCCGAGCCGCCTTGCCAGTCAGTGACAATGCCGCCCGCCGCCTCGATCACCGCGATCGGGGCCTGAATGTCATAAGGGTTCAGCCCGGCCTCGACCACCAGATCGATCTGGCCCAGCGCCAACAGCGCATAGGCATAGCAATCCATGCCATAGCGGGTCAGGCGGCATTGGCCGGATAATTCGTGGAACGCCGCACCCTCAGAGGGGGTGCCGACCTCGGGGAAGGTGGTGAACAGCACGGCGTGATCCAACCCGCGCGATGGCAGGGTTTGCAGCGCCCGCCGCCCCTGCGGCGAGGTCATCTCGGCCAGGCCCAGACCGCCGACGAACCGCTCGCCCGTATAGGGTTGGTCGATGATGCCAAATTGCGGCCCGGTCTCGTCGGTCACCGCGATCAGCACGCCCCATGTCGGCGTGCCCGACATATAGCCGCGCGTGCCGTCGATCGGGTCCAGAACCCATGTCAGGCCGCTGGTTCCGATATAGGAGCCGAATTCTTCGCCCAGAATACTGTCATCGGGGCGGTTGCGGTTCAGAAGATCGCGCATTGCCTGCTCGGCGGCCCGGTCGGCAATCGTCACCGGATCGAACCCGCCATCGATCTTGTTCTCGATGCCCAAGGCGCCGCCGCGGAAATGCGCCAGCGTTTCGACACGCGCCACATCGGCCAGCGCATGGGCGATGGCAATCAGCAGGTCACGGTCCTGATCTGTCATGAGAATTCCCCGGCTGCTCGGCCGGGCCAGCCCCGCGCCGCCCTTTGGCGGTAACTCCCGCAGGGCGGCACGTCAAGCCAAGCGCGCCTTAGGCGGCGTCGCTGAGAACGCGGGCCAGTTCAAACAGGCGCCGACGCTGATTTTCCGGGATGGCATAATAGGACCGCACAAGTTCCAGCGCTTCTTTGTCCGACAGGATATCTGCCGGCACGCCTTCGGGCATTTCATGTGCCCCGTCCTTGCGATCCAGCCCTTCAAAGAAAAAGCTGACCGGAACTTCCAGAGCATCCGCAATATCCCACAGGCGCGACGCGCTGACGCGGTTCATGCCGGTTTCGTATTTCTGGATCTGCTGGAACTTGATGCCAACACGTTCGGCCAGTTGTTGTTGGGTCATGCCAACCATCCAACGGCGATGGCGCACGCGCTTGCCTACATGGACGTCTACGGGATGTTTCATGAGCGGACTCCTGTCTTTACCCTTATATAAGCAAGTTTCGTGCCAACCATCATCAAATCTATAGGAATGGATCAATAAATATCTTAATCAACTGGTTTTGTTAAGTTTATTTTTTATTGAATGCAATTTTGCCTCGGCGGGAATACGCCGATTTTTCAGGCGTGACGCGCAATGCGAATTCCCCTCATGCGTGTTTTGCATTTTGCAATGCAATTTGCGAATCTCCTTCTGCTCATTTTCCGCAGAATGCCACGCGCCA
>NZ_JBFHDW010000337.1:0-2529 GCF_041584535.1 Actibacterium sp.
CAGGCGGTGGCCCGGCACCGCGATGCCTTTGATGAGATTTTCGTAGTCTATGCCGATTGCGGCACCGGCGGCCAGTTGCAGGCATTGTGCGACCGGCTGGGCCTGAAAATGATCGACGGCCCGCATTGCTATAGCTTTTTCGAAGGCAACGCTGCCTTTGCCGCCCATGGCGAAGGCACGGCCTTTTACCTGACCGATTTTCTGGTCAAGCAATTCGATGCCTTCGTGTGGAAGCCGCTGGGTCTGGACCGCTATCCCGATCTGCTGCCGACCTATTTCCGGCATTACGACCGGCTGATCTATCTGGCCCAGACCGATGATCCGGCGTTGGAGGCCAAGGCGCGCGACTGTGCCGCGCGCCTGCAGTTGGACTATGAGCGGCGCCTGACCGGCTATGGCGATCTGGAGACCGCCTTGGCCGGGATCAGCCGCTAAAGATCGCGAAAGCGTTTTTCCTGCCGCGCGGTCCACAGCACGTTCAGGTCATAACCCTGTTCGGTCTGGTCCTCGGACTGAACCACGCCCTGCTCATATAGCCACGCCCGCTTGCGGCCATCGGCAAAGCCAAGGTGCAATTGCCGCTCGGTCTTGACCTCGTCAAAGGTTTCGGACACCGCGTCCAGCAACAGATCCACGCCTTCGCCGGTCTGGGCTGAAATCGCGAAAATTGCCGCCTCGCGCCCCGATTTCGCGTGCATCGCGGCGCGGCGGTCCTCGGACAGAAGGTCGATCTTGTTCCAGACCTCGATCACCTGAGTTTCGCTGGAAACCCCCAATTCGGTCAGGATCGCCTGCACATCGCGCGCCTGAGCGTCGGTGTCGGGATGGGCCACGTCGCGCACATGCAGGATCAGGTTCGCTGACAGCACCTCTTCCAGCGTGGCGCGGAAGGCCGCGACCAATTGCGTCGGCAGGTCCGAAATAAAGCCCACCGTGTCCGACAGGATCACCTTGCGCCCTGACGGCAAAACCACGCCGCGCATCGTCGGGTCCAGCGTGGCGAACAGCATGTCCTCGGCGAACACATCCGCGCCGGTCAACCGGTTGAACAGCGTCGATTTCCCGGCGTTGGTATAGCCGACCAGCGCCACAACCGGGAACGGCACCTTATCGCGCGAGGCGCGGTGCAATTCGCGGGTTTTCGCCACTTTGGCCAGTTGCCGGCGCAAACGGACGATCGCCTCGTCGATGGCGCGGCGGTCGGCCTCGATCTGGGTTTCGCCGGGGCCGCCGACAAAGCCCAAACCACCGCGCTGACGCTCAAGGTGGGTCCAGGCGCGGACCAGCCGCGTGCGCTGATAGCTGAGCGCGGCCAGATCGACCTGCAACACACCTTCGCGGGTGCGGGCGCGGTCGGCAAAGATTTCAAGGATCAGACCGGTCCGGTCCAACAGTTTGACGTTCCACGCCTTTTCCAGATTGCGCTGTTGCACCGGCGTGACATGGCCGTCGATCAACACCAGATCGACCTCGGCCTCTTCCAGCTTCTTGCGCAATTCCTCGATCTTGCCCGAACCAAACAGCCACCCGGCCCGCATCTTGGGCAGCGGCACGATGTTTGAACCTACGACTTCGAGATGCGGCAAGGCCGCGGCCAAAGACACGGCCTCATCCAGCGCAGGCTTTGCCGGCCTGCGGTCGCGATCTGAGGAAATGTCGGGATGCAGCACCCAGGCGCGCGTGACGCTGGTGCCGTGAACGATGTCGCCCGTGATTATTCCTCGCCGTCGTAAAGATTAACCGGCTGCGACGGCATGATGGTCGAAATCGCATGCTTGTAGACAAGCTGCGACTGGCCATCACGGCGCAGAAGCACACAAAAATTGTCAAACCAGGTGATCACACCCTGCAGTTTGACCCCGTTGATCAGGAAAATAGTGACTGGAACCTTGGTCTTTCGGACATGATTAAGAAACGCATCCTGTAGGTTCTGTTTGTCGGCAGCCATTGTTTTTCTTGCCTTTTTTCAGCTTTGGCCCCTGCGATGGGGGGCATCTAATCGCATAGATACGCAGAGTATGGAGTGACCCCGCCCGAGATTCCAGCCCAAATATCAGGCATTTAACGGACGATGTGCGACGGGGGGGATTATTGTCTCCAGAATTCCGGGTTCAAAAGGGCGATGATCGCCAGCGTTTCCAGCCGTCCCAGCACCATCGCACCGGCCAAAATCAGTTTCGCCGCCGGGCCCAGCGTTGAATAATAGATCGGCACTTCGCCTGCGACTTCTGCCAGAGGCCCGGTGGTCGCCAACGCCGCAACGGTCAGGATCGTGCTGTCCTCGAACCCCAGCCCGGTCAGCGACAGCGCCGACATGACCACGGCAATCGACAGCGCGAACAGCATGAAGAAAATCCACGCCACGAATGCGCCCTGCCGCCGGATATGCCGCGCCAGCGCCCCCGATCCGCCGACCGAGGACGGATGCACCAGCTTATCCATCTCGCGCATCCCGTGCTTATACAGCGCATAGACCCGCAACAGCTTGACCCCGCCCGCCGTGGTCGCCACCCCGCCGCCGATCAGCGC
>NZ_JBFHDW010000338.1:0-2517 GCF_041584535.1 Actibacterium sp.
ATCGTGTCGTTGCCGGTGCCGCCGTCGATCACATCGTCATCGCCGGTGATCGGGATGGTGTCGAAATGCACGTCGCTGACCACGATCAGCTGATGCGCGGTATCAAGGTTGTCATAGTCGATCAGAACCACCGAGACCGGGCCGGGGATCTGCACATAGACCGAGCCCTCTTTCGAGGACACGCTGTCATTCTTGCCGACCCCGGTCATCACCCCGTTCGACACGGTGTCGGTGCCATCCGTGATTATGGTAAAGGTCGCCGGGTCGATGACATTGCCATCGGCGTCATAGGCGGAGATCGTTACCTGATCGACCCAGCCGCCCATATCGAGGTCCTGAATGCGGAACTCGACATTCTCGACCTCGTTGGACAGGCCACTGCCGGCAGGGGCTTCGAACTCGATCCGGGCGACCGTGGTCTGGCCGCCGCCCCCGGCACTGTCCAGATAAAGGCCCGAGTTGGTGTCAAAGGTTTCGCCCGACTCGACATATTGAGTGCCGTCATACAGTTCGACCGCGTCGCCGTTCCCGCCTTGGGTAAAGCTGACGTTGACGTTCATCGTGCCGGTGCTTTGGGTAAAGCCGCTGGTCATGTCCTGACCGTCCAGGCCTTGCGACATCCAGTGCAGGTATTCCGAGGTCGCGCTTGCGTCCGGCCCGTCGCCATAGATCACATCGTCGCCCGCGCCACCGTCGATCTGGTCCTGACCAGCGCCGCCATAGATGATGTCATCGCCATCCCCGGCCGAAATCTGATCGTTCCCGGCCGCGCCATCGATGACATCGCCCATACCCAATGCGCCGGTGCCGATCCCGTCGTCCACGGCATCGCCCTCGGGGTCGTTGGCATAGCTTGCGTCGATCACGTCATCGCCGCCGGTGCCTTCGACCACGTCGTTCAGATCGGTGTAATTTGCATAGGTAAAGACCGGATCGCCCGCTGTCGCTTCCGGGTTCGAGGCATAGTCCATCACCTGATAGGTGCGGCCTTCGACCAGCGGCTGTTCGGACAGGGTATAGCTGCCGGTCGCGCCGCCGGACCAGACGTTGAACTCGACCACCTCGAAGGTTTCGCCGGTCACCGCGTCATAAAGGGTCCATGAATTCGTGCCGGTGACCTGAGCATTGGTCGAGGTCGTGCCGTTGACGGTGACAGTGGCGGTGGTGGGGTATCTGCCGCCTTCGCGGTCGAATGTGCCGGTCGAGTAGGTGTTTGTATCATTGATGGTGGCGGTGCCGTCGCGCTGGGTCGAACTGGACCACGTAAAACTGTCGCCGGCGGTGGTTGAAATCACCGTGCTGGGGTCAACGTCATAAATACCAACGACATAGGTCGTCATAAAACACCTGTTCCACTCGATATCGGCGCTTGAACCCGCGCCATGCCCGTAAAAACGCCCCGCCAGACACACTGCGGGCGCATGTATTGTTTCCATTTTTAATAAAGAGCGAATTGGGCGGGGTTTTGTGGCGCGGGTGACCGGTGGCGGGCTTCTTGGTGGCTGAATTAAGGCGGCGGCCCGCCGGGGATCGCGCTCAGAGCGGCTTTTCCATGCGGAAATTCGTCAGGGCGACGCTGTGCCGGATCACCGATTGCCGCGCCGTGGTGATCCAGCCGCGCCGGGTCAGGAACCGTTGCGACAGATGGCTGGCCTCGGTCGTCAGCAGGCTCAGGCTTTGGGCGCGGGCCCAGTCCTCGATCCGGTCATAAAGCGCCGCCGCTGCGCCGCGCCCCATCCAATCGGGCGTGACATAGGCAAAGTCCAGAAAGCCGTCCTCGGCCATGGTCATGAAGCCGATGATCCGGTCCTTATGGTCGGTGGCGACGCAGCAATAGCCGGCCAAAAGCTGATCCTGCCAGCCCTCCGGCGGGGTCGGGTCGGGTGCCCATGCCATGCGCTCGGCCGGGGAATAGAACCGATCGGTGCCGCCGTGAACCGACGCATGCAGCACCGCATAACAGGCCGCCGCATCGTCGGGACGGGCGCTGCGCAAACGGGGCAGATCGGGGCGGGGCAGGGTGGACAGCACGAGCAAAACCAGCACATCGGAAACAGGGCACTCAGATTAACGGGTTGCAGGGCGAAAGCAAACGCGTTCATGCTGTGGCCACCCGTTGCCACCCCGCGAGGATGCCATGACCCGACCCAGCCGTTCGCCTTTTACGCTGCTTGACATCCCGCCGGTCTGGCTGGTGATTTTCATCGCGCTTGGCGCGCTTCAGGCGCGGTATGTGCCGTTGATCGAAGGCAATCCGCTGACCGACTTTCTGGGGTTGATCGCGATCATCACCGGGCTGTTCCTGATCTTTGTCGCGGCAGCGCAGCTGTTCGTGCATCGGACCACGGTGATTCCCCGGCAGCGCCCGACCACGCTTGTGGTGCATGGAATCTTCGGTTTGACGCGAAATCCGATCTATTTGGGTGATACATTGGTCCTAACAGGGTTGATCCTGCGTTGGGATGCGTTTCTAAGTCTGGTGCTGGTTCCGCTGTTTATGACACTGATTCAAAGACG
>NZ_JBFHDW010000339.1:0-2509 GCF_041584535.1 Actibacterium sp.
CGACAGCGCCCCCAGCGACACCACGAACAGCACAAAGAATGCCATGACCGAGGACAGCACGTCCTCGGACACCGGCCGCCCGTCATAGCGTGGCGTGAACACCGCATGCGGCGCGTGGATCAGCCGCAGTTGCGACTTGATCGAGGCGAACAGCAGCTGGAACCGGAACACCTTGATCGAACAACAGGTCGATCCGGCGCAGCCGCCGATCAGCCCGAGGAAAAAGAACAGCACCACCGGGAACGCGCCCCAAAGCTGGTAATCGACCGAGGCAAAGCCGGTGCCGGTCATGATCGAAGTGACGTTGAACGTGGCCTCGCGGAAGGCGTGCTCGATATGGTCGTCATTGGCCAGCACCCGATACAGGGTCAGCGCCGCCACCAGCGCCAGCACGGTCCACAAGAAGGCCCGCACCTGACTGTCGCGCCGCAACGGGCCGCTGGAGCCGCCCATCAGTTGCACATAGCGCACGAACGGCAGGCTGGCCAAAATCATGAACACCGAGGCCACGTATTCCGCCGGTCCCTGAAACGTGCCGAACGAGGCGTCATAGGTAGAGAACCCGCCGGTGGACATGGTGGTCAGCGCATGGTTCACCGCATCGAACCAGCCCATGCCGACCAGCATATAGATCACGAAGCAGGCCACCGTCAGCAACAGGTAGATCACCGAAATCCGCGCGGCGATCTGCGCGGCGCGGGGCAGCACCTTGCCCGAGGTCTCGAACGCCTCGGAGCGGAAAATCTGCATGCCGCCGACCTTGAGTTCGGGCAGGAACACCATCGCCACGACGATGATCCCGACCCCGCCGAACCATTGCAGCATCGAGCGCCACATCAGCAACCCGTGCGGCAGGTTGTCCAGCCCGCTGAACACGGTCGAGCCGGTGGTGGTCATGCCGGACATGGCCTCGAAAAACGCATCGACCAGCCGCGCGTCGGTGGCGCCCAGAACAAAGGGAATTGCCCCGAAAATCGGCAGGATCAGCCAGACGCCGGTGGTCAAAAGAAAGGTCTGTTGCAGGGTCAGGCCGGATTGCAGGCCCGACGAACAGGCCACCGCGATCACGCCGCCGATCATCACGGTCAGCATCGCGGATTCCATGAAAACCGGCCATTCGCCGTTTTGGTGCCACAGGTCCAGCCCCAAAGGCACCAGCATGGTCGCCCCCAGAACGGCCACAAGCAAGCCGACGACATATCCGATCGGACGCAGGTCAATCATGGCCGCAGGCTTGGCGATCTGCAGGCGAGCTGTCAAGAGCGTCAGCCGCGGTGGATCAGCGACGCGAACAGCAGCGGATCAAGGCTGTGGGTGCCAAAGGTGTCGCCCTCGGCCAGAACGCTGACGGCGTCATGGCTGTGCAGGCTTTCCTGATGGCTGGCGACCACGCGGAAATCGCCGATCCGGTCGTCGGCCCGCAATTGCTCGCAGAACAGCCGCACCGCGTCTTCGACGAAGATCGGGTGGGCGGCGTTCAGTTCGGCAAAGGCCTGTTCGTCCTCGCGTTTGACCATCACCTGGGTTTCGGTCGGCACCGCCTCGCGGCAGAGGTCGATCAGGTCTTCGAACCACAGGCACCCCGCGCCGTCCTTCAGCACCACCGACAACCGCGCGACCGAGCGTTGCGCATGCGGCGTCGCCAGTTGGCCACGGGTGCGGCGGGCATGTTCCGCCAGCTCCAGCGAACAGGGACAGGTCGAGGAATAGACATAGTCCAGATGCATGATCTTGCGGATCGTGCCCTCTTGTTCGACCAGCTCCAGCGCGATGTCGTAATATTGGAACCCTTCCAGCCCCGAGCGCAGCGATTTGCGCATCACCGGGAACGAGAACCGCATCAGGATGCGCGCATCCAGACTGTCCAGATCGCGTTTGTAATCCTCAAGCGCGGCCGAGATCACCTCGAAACTGAACGAGCGTTCAGAATGCTTGTAAAAGCTGCGCATGATCCGCGACATGTTGATGCCCTTGCGGTCGGCCTCAAGGCTGACGGTGCCGGTGACCGAGGTCTCAAGCGTCAGATCGCCATCGTCGCGGGTGTGAAACCGGATCGGCAGGCGGAAATTCGAAATCCCCACATGCTGGATCGGCCGCTGGGCGCCCTTGATCAGGCTGGCCGGGCCATTTTGCAGGTCGGGCAGCGTCGCCTTATAGGCGGCATCCACGGTGAAATCGGTGGGGTAATCCGAGCTAAGCGGCGCACCATTGTCGCCAGCCCCGCCGGGCAGGATGTGATTGATCGCCGGGGCCAAAGCCGCGATGTCAGCATCGCTTGCGGCATCCGCCCAGCGTTTCAGAACGGCCAAGGCCTGTTCTGCCTCGTCTCGCTTGGGGCTTCGGTCATGAATGTTCATCTTGCTTCCCCCTCGGGCGCAGTTCGGCCCTTAATGTAAGTCTTTGGCGCGTATTTACCAAGGTTCATGTCGAATACGCGCCAAAGCGGGGTTTAGATCACATTCAGGGCGGCGGTGATATCGGCCAACAGATCGTCCACGTCTTCCAGACC
>NZ_JBFHDW010000340.1:0-2492 GCF_041584535.1 Actibacterium sp.
GTCAGGGCGTCGTCTGCTGGAAGCTGGACGACGGCACCTTCCACGTCTTCAACGCCAAGATGGTGGTTCTGGCCACCGGCGGTTACGGCCGCGCCTATTTCTCGGCGACCTCGGCCCATACCTGCACCGGCGACGGTGGCGGCATGGTGGCGCGCGCCGGTCTGGCGCTGCAGGACATGGAATTCGTGCAGTTCCACCCGACCGGCATCTACGGTTCGGGCTGTCTGATCACCGAAGGGGCGCGCGGCGAAGGCGGCTACCTGACCAACAGCGAAGGCGAGCGTTTCATGGAACGCTATGCCCCGACCTATAAAGACCTTGCACCGCGCGATTACGTGTCGCGCTCGATGACCATGGAAATCCGCGAAGGCCGCGGCGTTGGCGCAGAAGGGGATCACATCCACCTGAACCTGTCGCACCTACCTGCCGAAGCCCTTGCCGAACGCCTGCCGGGCATTTCGGAAAGCGCCAAGATTTTCGCCGGTGTCGATGTGACCAAGGAACCGATCCCGGTTCTGCCGACAGTGCATTACAACATGGGCGGTATCCCGACCAACTATTGGGGCGAGGTTCTGAACCCGACCACCGAGAACCCGACCGGTGTCGTTCCGGGCCTGATGGCCGTGGGCGAGGCAGGCTGTGCCTCGGTTCATGGTGCAAACCGCCTTGGCTCGAACTCGCTGATCGACCTCGTCGTGTTCGGTCGCGCCGCCGCGATCCGCGCTGGCAAGATCGTCGACCCCGAGGCCGCCAACCCCGAGCTGAACGCCGCGTCGATCGACAAGGCCTTTGAACGCTTTGACGGGCTGCGCAATGCCAAGGGCAACATCGCGACCGCTGAACTGCGGCTTGAGATGCAGAAGACCATGCAGTCCGACGCTGCGGTGTTCCGCACCGACAAGACCCTGAAAGAGGGCGTCGAGAAGATGACCGCGATCGCGGCCAAGCTGGACGATCTCAAGGTCACCGATACCAGCCTCGTCTGGAACTCGGACCTGATGGAAACGCTGGAACTGACCAACCTGATGCCCAACGCTCTGGCGACTATCGTCGGCGCCGAGGCGCGCAAGGAATCCCGCGGCGCCCACGCGCACGAGGATTATCCGACCCGCGACGACGAAACGTGGCGCGTTCACACCGTGTCGCATATCGACGGCAACAAGGTTGACCTGACCTATCGTGACGTCATCAAGGATCCGCTGACCACCGAAGACGAAGGCGGCATCAGCCTGAAAAAAATCGCGCCCAAAGCGCGGACCTTCTAAGGAGATCGACGAATGGTACAGTTTTCTCTGCCCAAGAACTCGAAGATCACCACGGGTAAAACCTGGCCCAAGCCCGAAGGCGCGACCAATGTCCGCAAGTTCCAGATCTATCGCTGGAACCCGGATGATGGCAAAAACCCGCGGGTCGATACCTATTTCCTTGATATGGACAAATGCGGGCCCATGGTTCTGGACGCGCTGATCAAGATCAAGAACGAGATCGACCCGACGCTGACCTTCCGCCGCTCGTGCCGCGAAGGGATCTGCGGCTCGTGCGCCATGAATATCGACGGCATCAACACGCTGGCCTGTATTTATGGCATGGACGAGATCAAGGGCGACGTGAAGATCTATCCGCTGCCGCATATGCCGGTGGTCAAGGACCTGATCCCCGACCTGACGCATTTCTATGCGCAGCACGCGTCGATCATGCCGTGGCTGGAAACCAAGACCAACCGCCCCGCGAAAGAGTGGAAGCAGTCGATCGAGGACCGCCGCAAGCTGGATGGCCTGTATGAATGCGTCATGTGCGCTTCGTGCTCGACCTCGTGCCCCAGCTACTGGTGGAACGGTGACCGCTATCTTGGCCCCGCCGCGCTGTTGCATGCCTATCGCTGGATCATCGACAGCCGCGACGAAGCCACGGGCGAGCGTCTGGATAACCTTGAAGATCCGTTCAAGCTGTATCGCTGCCACACCATCATGAACTGCGCCAAGACCTGCCCGAAAGGTCTGAACCCGGCGAAAGCCATCGCAGAAATCAAGAAAATGATGGTTGAACGGGTCGTGTAACCTATGACGAGGCGCGTCTGACAATATGGCGCGCCTCATCATCCATTGTGGCTTGCACAAAGCAGGCTCGACCAGCATCCAACACATGCTTCGCGCCAATAAGGCGCAGTTCCCGGCGGGCGTGGCGTTCGTCTCGCGGGGTAAGCGGCATTTTCAGGCCTTGGGCGAGGCCTGCCGCAGCTATGATCTGAAAAACAAACCCGCGTCCGAGCGTCAGATTCAAAAGACCCTGCGCAAGGTGCTGGCGCTGATGGCACCCAAGCCGGACGATATCCTGCTGCTGTCTTGCGAAGATTTCGTCGGCCCGATGCCATCGACCCGGCAATCCAAGCCGCTGTATCATCTGGCCGCGCCGGTGACGTTGGCGCTGGAGAAAGCCGCCAAAGCCCTTGGGCATCAGCCGGAATTCGTGCTGTATATCCGCGACCGCGACAC
>NZ_JBFHDW010000341.1:0-2489 GCF_041584535.1 Actibacterium sp.
ATGAATGTGGCCGATGTGCCGGTGCGCCGCCGCCCTGTGGTGGCGATCATCGCCACCGGGGACGAACTGGTCATGCCGGGCGAAACGCCGGGACCGGACCAGATCATCTCCTCGAACGGCTTTGGCCTGAAGGCGTTGGTCGAGGCCGCCGGGGCCGAGGCGCGTCTGCTGCCCATCGCCCGCGACACCGAGGCATCCCTGCGCGCTGTGTTCCAGTTGGCCAAAGGCGCCGACATGATCCTGACCATCGGCGGTGCCTCGGTTGGCGACCACGATATCGTCGCTCCGGTGGCGGCCGATCTGGGCATGGAACAGGCGTTCTATAAGGTCGCAATGCGGCCGGGAAAGCCGCTGATGGCGGGGCATATGAACGGGTCCGTGATGATCGGACTTCCGGGAAATCCCGTGTCCTCAATGGTTTGCGGGCATATCTTTGTGTTACCCGCGATCCGCGCCATGCTGGGTCTGCCTGCCCAACCCGCACCGCGCAACAGCGCCCGCCTGACTGTCGATCTGCCCGCCAATGGCCCGCGCGAACATTACATGCGCGCCCGTCTGACCGCCGATGGCGTGACCCCGATGCCCAGTCAGGACAGCGCGCTTTTGACCATTCTGTCGCAAGCAAACGCCCTGATCCTGCGCCCGCCGCATGACGGCCCGCGCCACGCCGGAGAAACCGTGGAATACCTGCCGATCTGAACGCGCGACTTGACACAAAACGAGAACATGATAAGAACAAGGGCGAACGATACCCCTGTTTTGTTCCGGGGTTACGCGATCAGGAGGGGCCAATGCTGACCCGTAAGCAACTGGAACTATTGGAATTTATCCACAACCGTATGCAACGGGACGGGGTTCCGCCTTCGTTCGACGAGATGAAAGAGGCGCTTGATCTGCGCTCGAAGTCGGGGATTCACCGGCTGATCACGGCGCTTGAGGAACGCGGGTTTATCCGCCGCCTTGCCCATCGTGCCCGCGCGATCGAGATCATCAAACTGCCCGACGCGCTTGAGAAAAAGGGCATGTCACTGCGGGTGATCGACGGCGACGCGCCGCCCCCCGCCCCGCGCAATGCCGCCCCGGTCGAGGCGGTGCATGCGCTGGAATTGCCAGTGATGGGCCGCATCGCCGCCGGTGTCCCGATCGAGGCGATTTCCGAGATTTCACATACCGTCGCGGTGCCGGGCAGCATGCTGTCTGGCAAGGGCAAACATTACGCGCTTGAGGTCAATGGCGACTCGATGATCGAGGCCGGGATCAACGATGGCGATGTGGTGGTGATCCGCGAACAAAGCACCGCCGAAAATGGTGAAATCGTCGTGGCCTTGGTCGAAGGCTATGAGGCGACGCTGAAACGGTTCCGCCGTCGCGGCGAGATGATCGCGCTTGAAGCCGCCAACCCGGCCTATGAGGACCGGGTGCTGCGCGCCGATCAGGTGCAGGTGCAAGGCCGACTGGTCGGATTGATCCGCAGCTACTGAACCCAAGGGCGCGCGCCCTCGGCGCGTCTGGCCCAGAGAAACCGCGGCCCTTGCGGCCCCGGATAGACCGCGATCGCGCCGGTTTTCGCCAGATAGCGCGGCCCCCAGATCACGCAGCCTTCGGGCAGCGACCCGTCAGGTGTGGTGGCGACGATGACCACGCCAAGCGCACAGGCATCCCCCAGCCGATCCCGCCAGCCGCGCCCCGACAGATGGACAAAGCGCTGGCCCGCAATCTCGGCCTGCCACGGATCAAGCGGCGGCAGGCGCTGAAACGCCTGGTCCTGACCGGCGGCATCACCGTCATTCTCCAGCCATATCCCAGCGGTGAACCCGTCGCCCCGCCCCCGGCTCAGCGCCCGACCCTCGGTCGTCAGCACCCCGACCAGACCGCCGCTTTGCGCGATCAACAGCGGCGGGCGCTCGGTTCCCGCCCAGATCACCACCGCCGCCACGACCGGCACGATCCCGGCCCAGCGGGGCCGCGCTTGCCACAGGATCAGCCACAGCGCCCCCAGCGCCAACAGCGGCAGCACCGCCGGACCCGGCGCTTTCAGCGGCCATGTGGCGCCCTCCATCCCCGCCACCCAGCGCGCGACGCCCAATATCCAGTCGATGCCCCAGCCCATCACCGCCAGCGGCGGCCCGGACAGCCCGACCGGCACCAACAGCCCGGCGATCAGCGCCGCCGGGATCACCAGCAGCCCCATCAACGGCACCGTCAACAGATTGGCCAACAGCCCATATTGCGCCACCTGATTGAAATGCGCGGCGGCAAAAGGCGCGGTCGCTGCCCCGGCCACGGCCGACGAGATCACCACCGCCAGCACCGGCTGTGCCCATTTCGGCGGACGCCAGCGCCCCTCGCCCCGGCCCCGCAACGCGCCGAACACCGCCACCAGCGCCGTTGTGGCGGCAAAGGACATCTGGAATCCCGGCTCGGTCAGGCTTTCAGGCTGCACGATCAGCACGATCACCGCCGCCAGCGCCACCGCCCTTAACGTCAGC
>NZ_JBFHDW010000342.1:0-2485 GCF_041584535.1 Actibacterium sp.
AACTCGGCGGTTTCCCAGTTCATCCGCTGCGCCAGCAGTTTCAGGGACTTGCGGATATCCTCGACTGTGTTTTGCGTCTCGGCGCGCATGGGGAAACCTTATTGTTAGTGTAAACTCAGTGCGAGGTGATAGCCGCTTGGGCCGTGACGGGCATGGGAGCTGTGGCGCGCCGGGCGGAGTTTTTGCCTGCCGCGCGCCCGTCCGCGATCAGATCAATACAGACCGCCCGAGGACACCGAGCCAAAGCTGGCTTTCGGTCCCACGGTCGCCTTCTTGCCGGTCGAGGTCGTGACCACCTCGCCCGAGTCGGATTCCCCCGGTTCGAACAGCGGCAGGTCCGACCCCATGGCAAAGCCCCCATCGACCAGCGCCGCCATGCCGAACAACGGATCTTCGCCATCGCGGAAATATTCGGCCACGACGTTTTCGCCCTCGGCATCATTGGGCAGACGGGCGCCGGAATAACGGTCGATCTTGATGAAATGCCCGCCCGGCGGCACTTTGAACTTGCCGCCGCCGTATTTCTCGACCGCGTGCTGCATGAAGGTGTTGAACACCGGCGCGCACATGGTGCCGCCCGCCGCGCCCCGGCCCAGCGGGCGCGGGATGTCATGGCCCATATAACAGCCCGCGACGATATTCGAGGTAAAGCCGACGAACCACACATCCTTGGATTCGTTGGTGGTGCCGGTCTTGCCCGCCGTCGGCACGCCCAGATTGACCCGCCCGGCAGCCGTGCCGCGTTCGACCACGCCGCGCATCATCGAGGTCAGCTGATAGGCGGTGATGGCGTTGATCACCCGCTCGCGCGAGGAAATGATCGTCGGTGCCTCGCCCTCGGCCAGATCGCGCACCTGACAATCGGCACAGTTGCGCGGATCGTGGCGATAGATCGTCTTGCCCCAGCGGTCCTGCACCCGGTCCACCAGCGTCGGTTCGACCCGCTCGCCGCCATTGGCAAACATCGCATAGGCCGAGACCATCTTGAACAGGGTGGTTTCCTGACTGCCCAGCGCGTTGGCAAGGAACGGGTCCAGCCGGTCATAGACGCCAAAGCGTTCGGCATAGCCGGCAACGGTCTCCATACCGATTTCCTGCGCCAGACGCACGGTCATCAGGTTCCGCGAATGCTCGATCCCGGTGCGCAGCGGCGTCGGGCCGTAGAATTTGTTCGAGGCGTTCTTGGGCCGCCAGATCCCGGCGCCGGTTTCAACCTCGATCGGGGCGTCAATGACGATGGTCGCCGGGGTAAAGCCCGAATCCAGCGCGGTCGCATAGACGAAAGGTTTGAAGCTTGAGCCGGGCTGACGCGTCGCTTGAGTGGCGCGGTTGAACACCGAATCCTGATAGCTGAACCCGCCCTGCATGGCGATCACCCGGCCGGTATTGACGTCCATGGCAACAAAGCCGCCCTGAATTTCCGGGATCTGCCGCAGCGACCAGCGCATAAAGCTGCCGTCGCTGTCATTGGTCAGGGCGCTGACCAGCACCACATCGCCGACCGAGACCAGATCGCCCGCCACCCGCGCCTTGGCAGCCAGCTTGCCATCGGCCAACTGCTTGCGCGCCCAAGTCACGTCGTCGGCGGGAATCCAATGGCCGTCGGCGTCTTCGTCCACGCCTTCGATCCCGACCCGGGCCGCGCTTTTGCCTAGTTCCAGCACCACCGCCGGGTGCCAGCCAATGACATCGCGCGACATCTCGATCGCGGACAGGGCGGCGCGCCAGGCCTCTTCGGTTTTCAACTGGTCGGCGGGGATGGTCTTGCCGGTGCCGCGCCAGACCCCGCGCGAACGGTCATAGCTTTCTAGCCCATCGCGCAACGCCTGCGCCGCCAGAACCTGAAGGTCGGGGTCGATGGTGGCGCGAATGGTCAGACCGCCGCCAAAAAACTCGCCCTCGCCGAAATCGCTGCTCAGCTGGCGGCGCACCTCGTCGGTGAAATAGTCGCGCGGCGGCAGGCTGTCGCGGAAGGCCGGGTAATCGCCGTTCTGCACCGTCAACAGCGGCGCGGCGCGGGCGGCCTCATAGGTAGGCTGATCGATATAGCCATTCTCGAACATCTCGCGCAGAACAAAGTCGCGGCGCTCGATCGCGCGGTCCTTTTCGCGCACCGGGTGATAGGTCGAAGGCGCCTTGGGCAGCGCCGCCAGATAGGCGGCCTCTTGCGGGGCCAGTTCGGCCAAAGTCTTGTTGAAATAGGTCTGGGCGGCCGCCGCCACGCCATACGAGTTCTGGCCAAGGAAAATCTCGTTCAGATACAGCTCAAGGATCTGGTCCTTGCTCAGGCTTTTCTCGATCCTTGTGGCAAGGATCAGTTCCTTGACCTTGCGTTCCCCGGTGCGGTCGCCGGACAGCAGGAAGTTCTTCATCACCTGCTGGGTGATGGTCGAAGCGCCGCGCACGTTCTTGCCCCGGCTTTTCGCAGCGTCAATCGCCGCCGCCAGAATGCCGCGCGCGTCATAGCCCTTGTGGCTATAGAAAT
>NZ_JBFHDW010000343.1:0-2476 GCF_041584535.1 Actibacterium sp.
CATAACGGCGGCACGGGCGCTTCGCCCGCGACCAGCATCAAATATGCTGGTCTGCCGTGGGAAATGGGTCTGACCGAGGCGCATCAGGTTCTGTCGATGAACAAGCTGCGCGACCGCGTGACGCTGCGCACCGATGGTGGCCTGCGCACCGGGCGTGACATTGTCATGGCTGCGATGATGGGGGCCGAGGAATACGGCATCGGCACCGCCGCCCTGATCGCGATGGGCTGTATCATGGTGCGTCAGTGCCAGTCGAACACCTGTCCGGTCGGCGTCTGCACCCAAGACGAGCGCCTGCGCGAAAAGTTCACCGGCAATGCCGACAAAGTTGTGAACCTGATCACCTTCTACGCGCAGGAAGTGCGCGAGATTCTGGCCAGCATCGGTGCCCGCAGCCTTGATGACGTGATCGGTCGCGCCGACCTGCTGACGCAGGTCAGCCGTGGTTCGGCGCATCTGGACGATCTGGACCTGAACCCGCTGTTGATCACCGTCGATGGCGCGGCCCAGATCGTTTACGACCGCAACAAGCCGCGCAACGTCGTGCCCGACACTCTGGACGCGCAAATCGTTCAGGACGGTCACCGCTTCCTTGAAGACGGCGAGAAAATGCAGCTGTCCTATGCGGTTCAGAACACCGACCGCACCGTGGGCACCCGCGTTTCCAGCCATATCGTTCAGCGGTTCGGCATGCGCAACAGCCTGCAACCCGACCACCTGCACGTGAAACTGACCGGTTCCGCCGGTCAGTCGCTGGGGGCGTTCGCCGCGCCGGGCCTGAAGATCGAGGTTTCGGGCGATGCGAACGACTATGTCGGCAAGGGCCTGTCGGGTGGCACGATCATCGTGCGTCCGCCGATGCACAGCCCGCTGGTGGCGTCGGAAAACACCATCATCGGCAACACGGTGCTGTATGGCGCCACCGACGGCTATCTGTTTGCCGCCGGTCGCGCGGGTGAACGCTTTGCCGTGCGGAACTCGGGCGCCAAGGTGGTGATCGAGGGCTGCGGCAGCAACGGGTGTGAATACATGACCGGTGGCGTTGCGGTGATCCTTGGCACGGTCGGGGCGAACTTTGGTGCCGGTATGACTGGTGGCATGGCCTATCTTTACGACCCCGAGGGCAAATCGGGCGACATGATGAACATGGAAACGCTGGTGACTTGCCCGGTGACGGTCGATCATTGGCACGATCAGCTGAAAGGCCTGATCGAACGTCATGCGCTGGAAACCAAAAGCCTGAAAGCCCGCGACATCCTGCAACATTGGGATATCGAGATCGGCAACTTCGTTCAGATCTGCCCGAAAGAGATGCTGAACAAGCTGGCACATCCGCTGTCGCTGGAAAGCACCGCCGTTCCGGCGGAATAATCCACGCGCTTTGGCACTGGAAAAATGAAGGCCGGGCACCACGCCCGGCCTTTTTTCATTTCGCGCAAACCCGGTGGGCGGATAAGGTGCCGACGTGGCAAAACAGGCGAAACAGGCAAAGAAATCCAAGGGCGCGACGCGCCTGAACTGGCGCAAACTGCGGCCGGGAAAGCGGGCATTGCGCTATGTTCTGCGCACGGTCTCAGTGGTGTTTCTGGCGATTGCAGTGCTGGTTCTGACCTATCGCTATCTGAACCCGCCCATCACCCACACCATCTGGTCCGAAGGCCGCGATCTGGGCCATGTTGACCGGCAATGGGTCGATTTCGACGAGATCGCCCCGGTCATGGCGCGGTCGGTCGTGGCCGCCGAGGATGCCAATTTCTGCCTGCACTGGGGATTCGATATGAACGCCATCCGCGCCGCATTGCGCGAGGGCGGGCGGAGGGGGGCCTCGACCATCACCCAGCAGACGGTCAAGAACGTGTTCCTGTGGCAAGACCGCAGCTGGCTGCGCAAAGCGCTTGAGGCGGTGCTGACCCCGATGGTCGAAGCCGCCTGGACGAAACGGCGCATTCTTGAGATCTACCTGAACATTGCCGAGTTCGACGAGGGCGTGTTCGGGGTCGAGGCCGCGGCATGGCACTATTTCAAGACCTCCCCGGCCAAGCTGACCGCCAATCAGGCGGCGCGTCTGGCCGTGGTGCTGCCCGACCCGAAAGACCGCAACGCCGCCGATCTCAGCAAGGCATTGCTGAAACGGGTGGCGCAAGTGATGGATGGGGCGGCAACCATTCAGGTCGATGGCCGCGCATCCTGTTTCGACGGTTGAATTCCCCCGCGCCGCACGGCAAGACAGGGCCAGCCCCAATATCCCGGATCAGATCATGAACCGCCTTTTCCACGTCCCGTTGTCCCCCTATTGCCGCAAGCTGAGGCTGGTGCTGGCCGAGAAAAAGATCGAGGTCGAGCTGATCGAGGAACGCTATTGGGAACAGTCCCCGGACTTTCTGCGCCGCAATCCGGCGGGAAAAGTGCCAGTGCTGCGTATGGATGGCCGCACCATGTCGGAAAGCCAGGCGATCTGCGAATATATCGAGGAAAC
>NZ_JBFHDW010000344.1:0-2452 GCF_041584535.1 Actibacterium sp.
CAACAAGCGTCCGCTGAAATCGCTGTCCGACATGCTGAAAGGCAAACAGGGCCGGTTCCGTCAGAACCTTTTGGGTAAACGCGTCGACTTCTCGGGTCGTTCGGTCATCGTGACCGGCCCCGAGTTGAAACTGCATCAGTGCGGCCTGCCCAAGAAAATGGCGCTGGAGCTGTTCAAGCCGTTTATCTATTCGCGGCTTGAGGCCAAAGGTCTGTCCTCGACCGTGAAACAGGCGAAAAAGCTGGTCGAAAAAGAACGTCCCGAGGTTTGGGATATTCTGGACGAGGTGATCCGCGAACATCCGGTCATGCTGAACCGGGCGCCGACTCTGCACCGTCTGGGCATTCAGGCCTTCGAACCGATCCTGATCGAAGGCAAGGCTATTCAGCTGCACCCGCTGGTCTGTTCGGCGTTCAACGCTGACTTTGACGGCGACCAGATGGCCGTTCACGTGCCGCTGTCGCTTGAGGCTCAGCTGGAAGCCCGCGTTCTGATGATGTCCACGAACAACGTGCTGTCGCCCGCCAACGGCGCGCCAATCATCGTGCCGTCGCAGGATATGATCCTTGGCCTCTATTACATCACGATGGAGCGCAAAGGCATGAAGGGCGAAGGCATGATCTTCAGCTCGGTCGAAGAGATCGAGCACGCCCTGAACGCTGGCGAAGTGCATCTGCACGCCAAGGTTCAAGCCCGCGTCAAACAGATCGACGACGAAGGTAACGAAGTCTTCAAACGCTTTGAAACCACGCCGGGCCGGGTCCGTCTGGGCGCGCTGCTGCCGCAGAACGCCAAGGCGCCGTTCAGTCTGGTCAACCGTCTGCTGCGCAAGAAAGAAGTGCAGCAGGTCATCGATACCGTTTACCGGTATTGCGGCCAGAAAGAGAGCGTCATCTTCTGTGACCAGATCATGACCCTGGGCTTCCGCGAAGCCTTCAAGGCCGGTATTTCGTTCGGTAAGGACGACATGCTGATCCCGGACAGCAAGTGGGACATCGTCAATGGCGTCCGCGATCAGGTCAAAGAATTCGAACAACAGTATATGGACGGCCTGATCACTCAGGGCGAAAAATACAACAAAGTTGTCGATGCCTGGTCGAAATGCTCGGACGAAGTTGCAGCCGCTATGATGGCCGAAATTTCGGCGGTTCGTGTCGATGACATGGGTGCCGAGAAAGAGCCGAACAGCGTCTACATGATGTCGCACTCTGGTGCGCGGGGTTCGCCGGCCCAGATGAAACAGCTGGGCGGGATGCGTGGTCTGATGGCCAAGCCGTCGGGTGAGATCATCGAAACGCCGATCATCTCGAACTTTAAAGAAGGCCTGACCGTGCTCGAGTATTTCAACTCGACCCACGGTGCCCGTAAGGGTCTGGCCGATACCGCGCTGAAGACCGCGAACTCGGGTTACCTGACCCGTCGTCTGGTCGACGTGGCGCAGGACTGCATCGTTCGTCAGAACGACTGCGGCACTGACAACGCCATCACCGCCGAAGCCGCGATCAACGACGGCGAAGTGGTGTCGTCGCTGGCCGAGCGCCTGCTGGGCCGCGTTGCTGCCGAGGACGTTCTGCGCCCCGGCACCGACGAGGTTCTGGTCAGCCGCAACGAACTGATCGACGAACGCAAGGCGGACGCGATCGAAAAGGCCGGTCTGGCCAACGTTCGCATCCGCTCGCCTCTGACTTGTGAGGCCGAAGAAGGCGTTTGCGCCATGTGCTATGGTCGTGACCTTGCGCGCGGCACCATGGTGAACGTCGGCGAGGCCGTCGGCATCATCGCGGCGCAGTCGATCGGTGAACCGGGCACCCAGCTGACGATGCGGACCTTCCACATCGGCGGTATTGCTCAGGGTGGTCAGCAGTCGTTCCAGGAAGCCAGCCAGGAAGGTCGCATCGAATTCCGCAATGCGAACCTGCTGGAAAACGCCGGTGGCGAACAGATCGTCATGGGCCGGAACATGTCGCTGGCGATCATCGACGACAACGGTGTCGAACGCGCCAGCCACAAGCTGGGCTATGGCACCAAGGTTCACGTGGTCGATGGGGCTCAGATCAAACGCGGCGACAAGCTGTTCGAATGGGATCCCTACACCCTGCCGATCATCGCCGAGAAAGCCGGTATGGCGAAATTCGTCGATCTGGTCTCGGGCATCTCGGTCCGTGACGAAACCGATGACGCGACCGGCATGACCCAGAAGATCGTGACCGACTGGCGCGCTGCTCCGCGCGGCAATGACCTCAAGCCTGAGATCATCATTGTCGGCGAAGACGGCGAACCGGTGCGTAACGATGCCGGCAACCCTGTGACCTATCCGATGTCGGTCGACGCCTTTCTGTCGATCGAAGAAGGTCAGGACATCAAGGCCGGTGACGTGGTTGCGCGTATTCCGCGTGAAGGCGCCAAGACCAAGGACATCACCGGTGGTCTGCCGCGCGTGGCCGAACTGTTC
>NZ_JBFHDW010000345.1:0-2448 GCF_041584535.1 Actibacterium sp.
ACGTCTTGCGCTGCAGAAGGGCTTGAACTTCATCCGTGTAGAGCCGCGGATCAGCCGCAATGACCGCGATCTGACCTTGGACATAGACTTTGCAATCAACCGTGGCCCGCGCATCTTTGTTGAACGTATCGACATCGAAGGCAACGTCACCACGCTGGACAGCGTGATCCGTCGCCAGTTCACCACGGTTGAAGGCGATCCGTTCAACGCCCGCGCCATCCGCGAAGCCGCATCGCGAATTCGCGCCCTTGGCTTCTTCGCCACCTCGAATGTGGCCGCGCGCGAAGGGTCGTCGCCGGATACGGTCGTCATCGGCGTCGAAGTCGAAGAACAACCGACCGGCACCCTGTCGTTCGGTCTGAACTATAGCGTCGCCTCGGGTGTTGGCGCCGTGATCAGCTTTTCCGAGACCAACTTCCTTGGCCGTGGTCAGTATCTGAGTTTCAGCTACTCCAGCGGTCTGGACAGCTCGACAATGGGCTTCTCGTTCGCCGAGCCGGCCTTCCTTGGCCGCGATGTCCGGTTCTCGATCTCGGCGTCGCAATCGGCAGCGGATAACCTGAACTCGTCTCTGTATCAGGTGTCGCAGCTTGCCTTTTCGACCGGTCTGGAATTCCCGGCTGGCGAATTCTCCCGCATCGGGCTGCGCTATTCGGCCGATCAGACCGACATGTATAACTATACCGGCGACTCGACGATCCTGGCGGCCGAAGCGGCCTTGGGTAAGCAGGTCACCAGTTCGATTGGCTATACCTGGGCACGTGACACGCGCGGCGTTGGCCTGAACCCGGAAGCCGGCGTTCTGTTCCGCTTTACGCAGGATTTTGCCGGTGTTGGCGGCGATTCCACCTTTGTGAGAACCGAAGCTCTGGTTGCGGCTGAAAAGCTGATCTTCAGCGAAGAAGTGACGCTGCGGGCGGAATTCGAAGGCGGGTTGCTGAGCATGATCAGCGGCGACAGCCGCGCCCCGCAGCGCTATTTCGCCAACGCCAAGATCCGTGGCTTTGACCTGAACGGCATCGGGCCGCGCGATCTGGCGTCGACCGCGAACGAAGCCTTGGGCGGGAACGCCTTTGCAGTTGCGCGGTTCGAAGCCGAGTTCCCCGTCGGTCTGCCCGACGAATACGGGATCACCGCCGGTGTGTTCGCCGATTTCGGCTCGGTCTGGATGCTGGACAACACCAATGGTGGCGCGGTCGATGATGGTTTCCATCTGCGGTCGGCGATCGGCTTTTCGGTGTTCTGGGATACGGCCATCGGTCCGTTGCGTTTCAACTTCTCGCGGGCTCTGATGAAAGAGGCCTATGACCGCGAGCGCAACTTTGACCTGACGATCTCGACCCGGTTCTGATGCGCCGGATCGCGTTTGCCCTTGCTTTTGCTGGCCTGGCCCTTGGGGTCGGGCCAGTTGCAGTTTGGGCGCAGGACGGCGCGGCCAGCGGACCGCTGCGCAGCCCGCTGGTCACCATCGATCAGGAAAAGCTGTTCACTGAATCCGCCTTTGGCCAGTCGCTGATTGCGCGGGTCGAACAGGACAGCACCGCGCTTGCCGCTGAAAACCGCAAGATCGAGGCCGAATTGCTGGCCGAGGAAAAAGCCCTGACCGACGAGCGTCCGACGCTGGACCCGGTGGCGTTCCGCGAAAAGGCATCGGCCTTTGACGAAAAAGTCGTGGCGATCCGCAAGGCGCAGGACGACAAGGCGCGGTCGCTGATCCGTCAGCGCGAGGCGGCGCAAAAAGAATTCTTCAACGCCGCGCTGCCGGTGCTGTCGGAAATCGCTCGCGAGCGTGGCGCCGTCGCGGTGATGGACAGCCGCTCGGTCATCATGTCGGCGGGTCAGATCGACATTACCGCCGACGCGATTGACCGGGTCGATGCGCGTTTGGCCCCGGTAACGCCGGATGCGGCCCCGGTGGACACTCCGACCGAGGCCAAGTGACCCGGCGCTTGTCTCGGGGCAACAGTCTTGCTACTCCGGTGGTCAGAAAACCGGGTGACAGCCGCAAAGGACCAAGGCCATGACCGAGCAGACCGCTATCCCTGCGATCATTGATATTGACCACATCAAGCGCCTGATCCCGCATCGCTATCCGTTTCTTCTGGTTGATAAAGTCCGCGACATCGAGCCGAACAAATCGGCGGTCGGCATCAAATGCGTCACCATGAACGAGCCGCATTTTCAGGGCCATTTCCCGGCCACGCCGATCATGCCCGGTGTGACGATTGTCGAGGCCATGGCCCAGACCGCCGCAGTCATGGTTGCCGCGTCGAACCACATGGAAGACAAGGAATTGCTGGTCTATTTCATGTCGATCGACGGCTGCAAATTCCGCCGCAAAGTTGTGCCCGGCGACGTGATGGAAATGAGCATCACCACCCTGCGCGGCAAGCCCGGTGCCAAGGTCTGGAAATTCGAGGGCATCGCCCGCGTTGACGGTGAACTGGC
>NZ_JBFHDW010000346.1:0-2445 GCF_041584535.1 Actibacterium sp.
AGGCGCGGCAACACATCCCGGTAGGTCGGCACCGGCAGCGCGGCAGCGATGAGATCGGGGCCTGCCAGACGCGCCAAAGCGCTTTGCGCATCCGGCACCGGCGCAAGGCGCGGGCTGGGGCCAAAGCCGAAGCGGATGTCGAAACTTATCGGATCAAAAAGCACCACCACGCCTCCGTCATTCCGCCGCATCTTAGCCCAAGGCCCGCCCGCGCCGAGTCACGTTTGCTTTAGCGCGCCTCAGACGGTCGGGCGGTGTTTCACATGCGCCCAGAACCGGCGCAGCCCGGCCAATAGCCCGGTTTGCTTGCGCCCGCGCGACCGGCCGCTATCGCCCCAATCCGCCGGGTTCAGCCGATAATCGGACAGGCGCGTGGTCAGGTCGGTGATCGGGTCGCTGTCGATATCGAATTCGATCAACTGGTCCGGGTAATCCGCCATAAAGGCCCGGACAGCGGCGATATGCGCGTCCCACGCCTGACGCCAGTGGTCCTGAACCGCCGCCGCATCGGCCAGACCCAGCGCCGCCTGATAGCGTTGAATGAATTCGCCGTGCCCGTGCCGGGTGCGCGATTTGATCCACGCCTCGCGGTCGCGCAGGTTCAGCACAAGGATCGTGTCGGGGTAATCCGCCAGCATCTGCCGGAAATCGCTGTTGCCTTCATAGGCCAGATCGGGGGTCACATAGATCAGGTCGGAAAAGAACACGTAATCCTCGGCCCCGGCGAAGATCTTGCGCCCGGCGGCCAGGTTTTCGCGCATCAGCCGTGCCATGGTCTGACTGCGGCGCAACGAGCGGCGCAGCTTGTGGTGCAGCGCCTTGTGGCCGGCAGCCTGAAACAGCTGGGCAAAGCTGCGGGTCGCGCATTTGTTAAAGCCGATCAGAACGACTTTTGGCAGTTTCCCGTCGGCCATTAGATATCCTCGACCATCAACACCCCGGGCAGCGATTTGATCGCGCCCTTGATCTGTGGGTTTACCGGGAATTCTGCGGCAAGGTCCATGTCTACTTCGCCCGGCAGATCGGGGGCCATCAGGCACAATTGCACCGGGCCTCGGGCACGGACGCCCGTTTCCCCCTTGGCGCGTTCCAGAATGCCCGCGACCGAAGACAGCACCGCGGGCGTATCGACAAAAATCTTCAGCCCCATCCCGCCCGCATCGGCAACAACCGCATCAATCGGCGTGACTGACTGCGCCAGCAGCTTTAGCTGATCGCTTTCCAGTTCGGCTTTGACCGTCAGCACCACATTCGAGCCGGTCTCCAGATGATCGCGCGCCAGTTCCAGCACGTCCGAGAACAGCGTGACCTCGTAAAGGCCGGTCGGATCAGACAGCTGGGCAAAGGCGAAACGATTGCCGCGTGCCGACTTGCGCTCTTGCCGCCCGGCCACCGACCCGGCCAGCTTGGCGATGAACGGTCCGGCCTGCGCCTTGGCGGCGACCTCTTGCAGGGTCATCACCTTTTTCCGGCGCAGCGCCGCCATGTAATCGTCCAGCGGGTGCCCCGACAGATAGAACCCGATCGCCTTGTGCTCTTCGGCCAGACGTTCATTCGGCAGCCAGTCAGGCGCGGCGCTGAGGCGGGGTTCGGGCAGGTCGTCACCGGCCTCGCCAAACAGCGACACCTGATTGCTGGCGCGTTGTTCGTGGATCGCGGCGGAATAGCCGACCAGCGCATCCAGACTGTCGAACACCCGGCGGCGATTGGGGTCTAGCTGGTCAAAGGCCCCGGCGCGGGCCAGCATTTCCATCGGGCGCTTGCCGATCCGTTTCAGATCGACCCGGCGGGCGAAATCAAACAGCGTGGCAAAGGGTTTGTCGCCCTTTTCCGGCGCGGTCGGATCGACCCGCCGCCCCTGTTCGATCAGCCGCATCGCCTCGGCACCGACGTTTTTCAGCGCCCCCAGACCGTAGATCAGCTTGCCGTCACGCACATTGAACAGCGCGTCCGAGCGGTTGACGCAGGGCGGGATGATTTCGATCTCAAGCCCGCGCCGCACTTCTTCGGCATAGGTGTTCAGCTTGTCGGTCAGATGAATATCGCAATTCATCACCGACGCCATGAATTCGACCGGGTAATTCGCTTTCAGATAGCCGGTCTGGTAGCTGACCACCGCATAGGCCGCGGCGTGGGATTTGTTGAAGCCGTAGTTGGCGAATTTCTCGAGCAGGTCAAAGACTTCGGACGCTTTCTTTGCATCCACGCCATTCTCGCCCGCGCCCTTTTCGAATTTGGGGCGTTCGGCGTCCATCGCCTCTTTGATCTTCTTACCCATCGCGCGGCGCAGCAGGTCGGCGCCGCCAAGGGAATAACCGGCCATGACCTGCGCGATCTGCATCACCTGTTCCTGGTAAACGATGATGCCCTGGGTTTCTTCCAGGATATGATCGATCAGCGGGTGGACGGATTCGCGGTCCTTCAGCCCGTTCTTCACCTCGCAAT
>NZ_JBFHDW010000347.1:0-2429 GCF_041584535.1 Actibacterium sp.
ATGGTTACCTTTTGAACGGCGCGAAAATGTGGATTTCCAACGCGCCGATTGCCGATGTTTTCGTGGTCTGGGCAGTGTCCGAGGCCCACGGCGGCAAGGTGCGCGGCTTTGTCCTTGAAAAAGGCATGAAAGGGCTCAGCGCCCCGAAAATCGACGGCAAGCTGTCGTTGCGCGCCTCGATCACCGGCGAGATCGTGATGGAGAATGTCGAGGTCGGCGAAGACGCGCTGTTGCCCGATGCGCAAGGCATGGGCGGGCCCTTCGGCTGTTTGAACCGGGCGCGTTTCGGCATTGCCTGGGGCGTGATGGGCGCGGCCGAGGATTGCTGGACCCGTGCCCGGCAATACGGTCTGGACCGACACCAGTTCAAACGCCCGCTGGCCGCAACGCAGCTGTATCAGAAAAAGCTGGCCGATATGCAGACCGAGATCGCGCTGGGCCTTCAGGCCTGTGTGCGGGTCGGTCGCCTGATGGACGAGAACCGCTTTGCGCCCGAGATGATCTCGCTGATCAAACGCAACAATTGCGGCAAGGCGCTGGATATCGCCCGCATGGCGCGGGATATGCATGGCGGCAATGGTATCCAGATCGGCTATCATGTCATGCGCCACGCGCAGAACCTTGAGACGGTGAACACCTATGAGGGCACGCATGACGTGCACGCGCTGATCCTCGGGCGGGCGATCACCGGGCTTCAGGCCTTTGCCTAAGTGCGGTAGACGGCTGCGGCGCCGTGCTTTATGACGATGCGCCGTGCGGCCCCGGTCGCCATTGCAAGGACAGAAGACAGCGACATGCCCCAGACGATCTCGGGAAAAATCCTGTCCGTCGCGCCGATGATGGACTGGACCGACCGGCATTGCCGGTATCTGCACCGGCTGATGTCGGCGCAGACGCTGCTTTATACCGAGATGGTCACGGCCCCGGCGCTGGTGCGGGGCGGGGCGCGGCATTTGCTGGAGTTCGATCCCTCTGAGCACCCCGTCGCGGTGCAGCTGGGCGGCTCGGACCCGGCGGAACTGGCCGAGGCCACGCGCCTGTGCAATGACGAAGGCTATGACGAGGTGAACCTCAACGTCGGCTGCCCGTCGGACCGGGTGCAATCGGGCACTTTTGGCGCGGTGCTGATGAAAACCCCCGATCTGGTGGCCGAGTGCGTGGCGGCGATGATCGCGGCCTCAAACGTCGAGGTGACAGTGAAATGCCGCATCGGCGTCGACGATCAGGACGCCCATCAGGTGTTGCCGCAGTTTCTGGAAACCGTCAGCGCCGCTGGCGTCACCCGCTTTACCATCCATGCCCGCAAGGCGTGGCTTCAGGGGCTTTCCCCTAAGGAAAACCGCGATATCCCGCCGCTGGACTATGATCTGGTTCATGCGATGAAAGCGGCCTATCCGCATCTGCATTTGTCGATCAACGGCGGCATTGCTTCGTTGGACCATGCGCGCGCTTTGCTGGAGGCCGGGCTGGACGGGGTGATGATCGGGCGGGCGGCCTATCACACGCCCTCGGACATCCTGCTGGCGGCGGATGAGGTGATCTATGGCATCCCCGGCACCAAGACCGCCGAACAGGTGGTGCAGGAAATGCACCCCTATATCGCCCGGCATCTGGCGGCGTGCGGACGGTTGAACCAGATCACCCGCCATATGCTGGGCCTGTTCGCCGGACGGCCCGGCGCGCGGCAATGGCGGCGCATCCTGTCCGAGCGTGGCCACGGCCCCGAGGCCGGCCTGTCGGTGCTGGACGAAGCGCTGGCCGCCGTGACCTGCGCCGCAGCCTGAGCATTTTGCCCATGGCCAACCGGCCAAATTCCGGGTATTGGCAAGAAAACTTGACCACGGAGGCCCGCAATGCCCGATCTTGCCACTCTTCTTCCGCTGATCGCGATCCTGATGGGGATTGGCGCCTTTGCCGGGGTTCTGGCCGGGCTTTTGGGGGTTGGCGGCGGTATCGTTCTGGTTCCGGCGTTTTTGTATACCTTCACCGCGCTGGGCTATGCCGGGCCGCAATTGATGCAGATCTGTCTTGCGACCTCGCTGGCGACGATCATCGTGACCTCGGTGCGCTCGGTCCTGAGCCACAACAAGAAGGGCGCGGTCGACTGGGACATCCTGAAGACATGGGCGCCGGGGATCGTTCTGGGCGCAATCGTGGGCGTTCTGGTGGCCGCCAGCCTGCGCTCGGCCACGCTGCAGGGCGTCTTTGGCGTGCTGGCGCTGGTGATCGCGCTCTATCTCGGCTTCGGCCGGGCGCATTGGCGGATCGGGCCGGCGATGCCGAAAGGCGCGGCGCGGGCCGGGCTATCGCCCGCCGTGGGGTTCCTGTCGGTGCTGATGGGGATCGGCGGCGGCAGCTTCGGCGTGCCGATCATGACCCTCTACGGCGTGCCCATTCACCGCGCGGTGGCCACGGCGGCAGGGTTCGGC
>NZ_JBFHDW010000348.1:0-2422 GCF_041584535.1 Actibacterium sp.
CCCGGCCGCACCCTGCCCGGCATCACGCTGGACGGCACCGATCAGGGGCAATTCGTCGCCGGTGGCACCCGCCGCGTGTCCGAAAACGTCGATATGTTCGGCGAGAACGTCTATGACCTGTTCGGCCAGCACGCCGCCCTCACCCAGCGTTACGGCGTCGATTACCGCGCCACCTCGGCGCTGACCCTTGGCGGCGCGATCGAATACGGCACCATTCGCGACGACAGCGGCGATTTCGACCGTCTGGCCCCGTCGTTAAGCCTTGATTACACCGATGGCGACCGCATCAGCAGCCACGCCCGACTGGAATACCGCCGCGACCGGGGCGAGGTTTCAGGCACCAGCCGCGATCAGGATATCTTCCTGTTTCTGGCCTCGGGCAGCTATAAGCTGGACGATGAAAAGCGCCTGCTGTTCGGGTTCGAATACGCCGATAACGACGTGCCCGCCAATGCGGTAATGACCGGGAAATATATCGACGGATCAATCGGCTATGCCATTCGCCCGGTTCTGGACGACCGGTTCAACATGCTGGTTCAATACCGCTATCTGTATGACATGGTCGGCCAGGACATCGATGGCAGCGCCACGCGCGGTCCGCGTCAGCAAAGCCATGTGTTCTCGATCGACGCCGAATATGACATCAGCCAGAACTGGACGCTGGGCGGCAAGCTGGGCCTGCGCCTGAGCAACAGCGCCCCGGATGACGCCACCGCGCTGGCCCGCAATGACGCGTGGCTGACGGTGATGAACGGCCGCTATCACGTGAACAAGAGATGGGATCTGCTGCTGGAAGGCCGCTATTTCCAAGCCCAACAGGCCGACATCGGCGAATTCGGCCTGCTGGCGGCGGGCTATCGTCAGGTTGGGCAAAACCTGAAACTGGGCGCGGGTTATAACTTTGGCCGGTTCTCGGACGACCTGACCGACCTGACGCTGGACGACAAAGGTCTGTTCATCAACCTGATCGCCAAGTTCTGACGTCCGCACATCTTGATTGCGGGCCGGAAAAGGATCACCCTGAAGGCGCTTCTTTCGTTCGATCGGAGGCGGGAATGATCGCACTTACCCCCCCTTTCCGGCTGGCCATGGCAGCGGATGCCGCCCCGCTTGCCGATCTGGTGAATTTCGCGGGCGAAGGCCTGCCGCTATACCTTTGGACCGGCATGGCCACGGATGGCCAAGACCCGTGGGACATCGGGCGCGCCCGTCAGGCCGCAAAGGCGCGGGAAGGCCAGATCGTCGTGGCCGATTTTGGCCAAGGCGCGGTGGCCAGCCTGACAGGATATGTAATCGGCGCTGAGCCGACAGAAATCACCGACGACTTCCCATCCCTGCTGCGCCCGCTGCAAGAGCTGGAAAATCAGGCGCTGAACAGCTGGTATGTGAACGTGCTGGCCAGCTATCCCGATTGTCGCGGACAAGGCCTGGGATCGCGCCTGCTGGATCTGGCCGAAGACATCGCCCGCGCCGAAGGCCTGCAAAGGATGAGCGTGATCGTGGCCAGCGACAACACCGGCGCCCGGCGGCTTTATGAACGCAAAGGCTATGCCGAACGGGCAACCGCGCCCTGCGTCAAAGAGGCTTGGGACACGTCCACCGAATTCTGGGTGCTGCTGATCAAAGCGCTGAACTAAGCGGCACGGCACGCTGATAAATGATGCACGGGTCTACGCCCGGCAAAGCGCCGGTTTTTTCGACCTATGTGCGGTGAAAGTGGTGCACCCGACAGGATTCGAACCTGTGGCCTCTGCCTTCGGAGGGCAGCGCTCTATCCAGCTGAGCTACGGGTGCGTGCGGGTCGGATATAGGCGAAAGCGGATGGCCCCGCAATCGCTAAATCAGGCGAAAAGATCGTGGCACAGTTCCAGTGCTTCGATCAGCTTATCGACCTCTTCACGGGTGTTATACATGGCAAAGGACGCCCGGCAGGTGGCCGAAACCCCCAGCAAATCCATCAGCGGCCCGGCACAGTGATGACCGGCGCGCACCGCCACGCCTTTCTTGTCCAGAACCGTCGAAATATCATGCGCATGGGCCGGGCCGTCCAGCGTGAAGCTAAAGATCGCGCCCTTGTTCGCGGCATTGCCCTGAACCGTCAGCCAGTTCAGCCCGGCAAGGCGGTTGCGGGCGTATTCGGTCAGCATGCGCTCGTGCGCGGTGATATTCTCCAACCCGACGCCCATCATATACTCCAGCGCCACGCCCAGCCCGATCTGTTGCACGATGCCGGGGGTGCCGGCCTCGAATTTCATCGGCGGTGCGGCATAGGATACCTCGTCCTTGTGGACCTCGCGGATCATGTCGCCGCCGCCAAGGAAAGGGCGCATCTCGTTCATGCGGTCGCGTTTGATATAGATCGCGCCCGAGCCCGACGGCCCATACAGCTTGTGCCCGGTGATCGCGTAGAAATCCGCGTCCA
>NZ_JBFHDW010000349.1:0-2420 GCF_041584535.1 Actibacterium sp.
CACTATAAAACCTCGCCCAAGCGCAACGCGCCGGCTTCGGTTCCGGCCGAATAATCTGATACACACATATTGCTCCGCCGGGCTGACCGGCGGAGCGACCTGTTGGAGCCGCCGATGCCAAAAGACAGCCGCAGCCAGACCGGATTGACGGTCAGTATCGGCCAGTATTCCGCGGCCGGGCGCAAGCCAGGCAATCAGGATTTCCACGGTGCTCTGGTTCCCACGGGCACCGCTTTGACGTTGAAAGGCGTGGTGATCGCCATTGCCGACGGCATCAGCTCTAGCCCGGTCAGCCGCGAGGCCGCCGAGACCGTGGTCAAAAGCCTGATGACCGATTATTACTGCACCTCGGACGCATGGACGGTGAAAACCGCTGCGTCTCGGGTGATTTCCGCAACGAACTCATGGATTTATGCCCAGAACATGCGCGCCGGGATCGGTGACATGGATCGCGGGCGGGTCACAACCCTGTCGGCGCTGATCCTCAAGGGTCGCGCGGGGCATTTGTTTCACGTCGGTGACAGCCGGATCTGGCGGGTCGCCGGAGACAGTCTTGAGCCACTGACCCAGGATCATCGGGTGACGCTGTCTTCGGTCGAAAGCTATCTGGGTCGGGCGATGGGGGCCGAGCGCGCGGTCGAGATCGACTATCGCAAGATCGACCTTGTGCCGGGCGATGTGTTCCTGCTGACCACGGACGGGGTGCATGACCACATGGACCCGCGCTTTGTCACCGCGCAAGTGCGGGGCGGTGACGATCTGGACACTGTCGCGCAACGCATTGCCGAGCAGGCGTTCCAGCAGGGCAGCACCGACAACCTGACGGTTCAGATCCTTCGGGTCGAGACGCTGGCCGATGCGAAAGCCGCCGATCTACTAGAGGCCGCGCTGGCGCTGCCCGCGCCGCAACCGCCCAATGCCGGGGATGAAATCGACGGCTTTCGCATCCAGCGCGCCCTGCATTCCAATGCCCGCAGCCATATCTACCGCGCCACCGCGCCCGATGGGCAGGCGGTTGCGCTGAAAATTCCCTCGGTCGATCTGCGCGACGATCCCGAATATCTGCGCCGGTTTTTGATGGAGGAATGGATCGCCCGCCGCCTGAACAGCGCCCATGTTCTGAAGGCCGCGCCGGCGCCCGAAACCCGCACTGCGCTTTATGTGCTGACCGAATATGTCGAAGGCCAGACCCTGCGCCAATGGATGACCGACAATCCGAACCCTGATCTTGAGACATGGCGCAACATGATCGACCAGATCATTCGCGGCCTACGGGTGTTTCACCGCCGCGAGATGCTGCATCAGGATTTGCGCCCGGAAAACATCATGATCGACCGGCATGGCACGGTGAAGATCATTGATTTTGGTTCGACCAGCGTGGCGGGCGTGCAAGAGGCCGCGCCTGCGGTCACCGATGACGACATCCTTGGCACGCTGCAATATACCGCGCCGGAATATTTCACCGGCGACCCGGCCAGCCCGCGCTCGGACCAGTTTTCGCTGGGGGTGATTGCCTATGAGATGCTGACCGGGCGCTTGCCTTATGGCGCCAAGGTGTCGCGCATCCGCAGCCGCCGCGATCAGCGCGCCTTGCGCTATCGCCCGGCGCGCAATGACAAGAACGCCGTGCCCGATTGGCTGGACGAGGCGCTGGAGCGCGCCGTCAACCCCGAGCCCGAGCGTCGCTATCCGGTGCTGTCGGAATTTTCAGCCGCAATCCGGGCGCCGGGCGCGTCCTATAAAGCGCGCCACAAACGCCCCTTGGCCGAGCGCAACCCGGTCGGGTTCTGGCAATCCGTCTCGGCCGCGCTGGCGCTGGTGGTTGTCGTGCTGTTGGTGCTGCTGGTGCGGCAGGGCGGCGGTTAGAGCAGTTCGCCTTGGGCGGTGATCCGGGTCTTGCCGCGCAGCCACGGATGCAGCGCCTCGGGCAGGGTGACCGAACCGTCCTCTTGCTGGCCGTTCTCCAGCACCGCGATCAGGCAGCGCCCCACCGCCAGACCCGAACCGTTCAGCGTATGCACGAATTCCGGCTTGCCACCCTCGGCGGGCTTGAAGCGGGCGTTCATGCGACGGGCCTGAAAATCGCCACAGGTCGAGACCGAGCTGATTTCGCGGTAAGTGTTCTGACCGGGCAGCCAGACCTCGATGTCATGGGTGCGCCGCGCGCCAAAGCCCATGTCGCCGGTGCACAGGACCACGGTGCGATAAGGCAGGCCCAGACGTTCCAGAATACCCTCGGCGCATTTGGTCATGCGCTGGTGTTCGGCTTCGCTGTCGTCGGGGCGGGTGATCGTGACCATCTCGACCTTTTCGAA
The DNA here is from genome assembly GCF_041584535.1 of Actibacterium sp. GTDB lineage: Bacteria > Pseudomonadota > Alphaproteobacteria > Rhodobacterales > Rhodobacteraceae > Actibacterium_D. The sequence continues at coordinate 2,316 of NZ_JBFHDW010000349.1, forward strand.
CTGGTGCTGGCGTAGCATCCCCGAGGTGTCGCGGCCGGCGCTGCCCGCTTCCGAGCGGAAACATTGCGTATGGGCGACATAGCGGCGCGGCAGATAGGTTTCTTC
>NZ_JBFHDW010000350.1:0-2413 GCF_041584535.1 Actibacterium sp.
CCATGGCCGCGCCGCCTCCGAAGCTGCCGAGGCCACCGCCCGCGAAGTGTTCGAAAAAGGCGGGGTCGGGGACGATCTGCCGACGCTGACGCTGGAACATTCCGAAATCGGTGACGGGATTTCGATCATCCAGCTGATCGTCAAGTCGGGCCTTGCGAAATCCGGCAAAGAGGCCAAGCGCCTGATCGCCGAAAACGGGGCGCGGATGAATGACGAACCGCTGCTGGATGCCGGTCTGATGGTCGATGCGGCGGCTTTGGCCTCGCCGATCAAGCTGAGCGCCGGCAAGAAACGCCACGCGCTGGTGGTTCTGGCCTGAGGCCCCGGCCTGCGCGCCCCCGGCAACAGCCTGTCAAAATCAGTGCCGTCCCTCTTGGACGAACACCCCGAGCGGCGTATAAGCCGTTGAAACACCAAGCGGAGGCCCCCGATGCGGACGGCGAAAATCACGCGCAAGACAGCCGAGACCTCAATTTCCGTCGAGATCAATCTCGACGGCACAGGTCGCTATGACAACCAGACCGGCATTGGGTTTTTCGACCACATGCTGGACCAGTTGTCGCGGCACTCGCTGATCGATTTCACCATCCGCGCCAATGGCGATTACCACATCGACGACCACCACACCGTCGAAGACACCGGCATCGCGCTGGGTCAGGCGCTGGTCGCGGCTTTGGACGACAAAAAGGGCATCCGCCGTTATGGCAGTTGCCTGTTGCCGATGGATGACGCGCTGGTGCGCGCGGCGCTGGACCTGTCCGGGCGGCCGTTCCTTGTCTGGAATGTCACCCTGCCGACCGCCAAGATCGGCGCGTTCGATTCAGAACTGGTGCGCGAATTCTTTCAGGCGCTCAGCACCCACGGCGGCATCACCCTGCATGTCGATCAACTGCACGGGATCAACAGCCACCACATCGCCGAGGCGACGTTCAAGGCCGTGGCCCGCGCCCTGCGCGACGCGGTCGAGACCGACCCGCGCAAGGCCGATGCCATCCCCTCGACCAAGGGGGCGCTGTAACACAGATGCTGACAGCTATTGTCGATTACGAGTCAGGTAACCTGCACTCGGCGCAAAAGGCATTCGAACGCGTCGCCCGCGAAACGGGCGCGGGCGACGTGATCGTCACCTCGGACCCCGACACCGTGCGCCGCGCCGACCGGGTGGTTCTGCCCGGCGACGGGGCCTTTCCGGCCTGCCGCAAGGAGCTGTTCGACCATCGCGGGCTATTTGAGGCCATCGAAGAGGCCGTCATCACCGGCGGCCGCCCGTTCATGGGCATTTGCATCGGCATGCAGATGCTGGCGACCCGTGGCCTTGAATATGAAGAAACGCCGGGTTTCGACTGGATCGGCGGTGACGTGGTGCGGATCACCCCCGCAGACCCGGCGCTGAAAGTGCCGCATATGGGCTGGAACGATCTGGTGATCGACACCGCCCACCCGGTGCTGGATGGCATTCAAACCGGCGACCACGCCTATTTCGTGCATTCCTATCATTTCCGCGTCGCGGACCCGGCGCATCTGATCGCGCATTGCGATTACGGCGGCAAGATCACCGCGATCGTCGGCCGCGACAACCTTGTCGGCACCCAGTTCCACCCCGAGAAAAGCCAGACCGTCGGCCTGCGCATCATCGGCAATTTCCTTGGCTGGCGCCCGTGACCGCCCCGCGCGCGGTGCTGTCGTGGTCCTCGGGCAAGGATTGCGCCTTTGCGCTGTATGAGACCCGCCGTCAGGGGCTTGCCGATGTCGTGGCCGCGCTGACCACTACGAACGAGGCGTTTGAGCGCGTCGCCATGCATGGCACCCGCAACGACCTGCTGACGCGTCAGGTGGCGGCGATGGGGCTGGACCCGATCACCATTCCCCTGCCCTGGCCGTGCAGCAATGACGATTACGAGGCGCGAATGCAGACCGCCATCGCCGATTTGCAGGCCCGTGACATCACCCATATGATCTTTGGCGATCTCTATCTCGAAGACGTGCGCCAATACCGCGAGGACAAGCTGGCCGGAACCGGCATCACGCCGCTGTTTCCGCTTTGGGGCCGCGACACCGCCGATCTGGCCCGCGACATGATTGACGCCGGGTTTGACACCCGCATCGTCACGGTCGACCCGCGCAAGCTGGACGCCAGTTTCGCCGGGCGCAAATTCGACGCCAGCTTCCTTGCCGACCTGCCCGAAGGCATCGATCCCTGCGGCGAGAATGGTGAATTCCACTCGGCCGTGGTCGCGGGGCCGATCTTTGACGCGCCGATTGCCGTCACCACCGGCGAAACCGTGACGCGCGACGGCTTTGTCTATGCCGATCTGATCCCGGTCTAGGACCTAAGGCACGCGGTTCCAGACCTGTTTCTTACAGATCGGACCGACACAGCCGGACACGTTCAGAACATCGCCCTCCAACTCCA
>NZ_JBFHDW010000351.1:0-2412 GCF_041584535.1 Actibacterium sp.
CGATCACCGATATCGCCGGGTCGTCCGATGTGTTCGACCGTGGGTTCGTCACCTATTCCAACGCCGCCAAGATCGAGATGCTGGGCATTGCCCCCGCCACGCTTGAGACCTATGGCGCGGTCTCGGAACAGATCGCCCGCGAGATGGCCGAGGGCGCGCTGGCGCACTCGAACGCGACGCTGACGATTGCGGTGACCGGCGTCGCCGGCCCCGGCGGGTCCGAGAACAAGCCCGAGGGCCGCGTCTGTTTCGGTCTGGCCCGCACCGGACTGCCGACCCACACTGAAACCCTCAATTTCGGTGCCCTTGGCCGCGCCAACGTGCGCCGCGCCACGGTGGAACATGCGCTGAGCCTGCTGAATCTGGCCCTGACCCCCGATTCATAAACTGACGCTTTTTTAATCAACCCCCACGCTTAGGCGACCATTTGCCGTGCGCTTTGCGCACTGCCTACTATTTAACCCACTTTTTTCTCTCATTGCGCTTTTCATGGCGGCAGAATCCCGCTTTTTGCCCAAAAACCCAGCAAAACGGGAAGGGAAGAGATCTATGAACGGGGCAGATACCGCCTGGATTATTGTGGCCACCGCATTGGTGCTGTTTATGACGCTGCCGGGACTGGCATTGTTCTATGGCGGTCTGGTCAAGGCACGTAACGTGCTGAGCGTTTTCATGCATTGCTATGCCATCGCCTGTCTGATGAGCGTGCTGTGGTTCGTCGCGGGCTATTCGATCGCCTTTGGCGATGGCGGCGCCTATTGGGGCGGTCTGGGCAAGATGTTCCTGTCGGGCATCACCGCTGACACGCTGTCGGGCACCCTGCCCGAGGTTCTGTTCTTTGCCTTTCAGATGACCTTTGCGATCATCACCCCGGCGCTGATCGTCGGCGCCTATGTCGAGCGCGTGGGCTTTGGCTTTGTGTTGCTGTTCTCGGCGCTGTGGATGCTGCTGTGCTATGCGCCCGTGACCCATTGGATCTGGGGCGGCGGGTTTCTGGCCGATGGCGGCATTTTCGGCGAGACCGGCGTCAAGGATTTCGCCGGTGGTATTGTGGTGCATGAAACCGCTGGTCTGGCGGCGCTGCTGATCGCGTTTTTCCTTGGCCCGCGGCGCGACCGTCATACGCCGCCGCATTCGCCGGGCTTTGTGATGATCGGTGCGGCGATGCTGTGGGTCGGCTGGTTCGGCTTTAACGGCGGCTCGCAACTGGCAGCCGATGGCGGCGCGGCGATGGCGCTGACGGTTACTCATATCTCGGCGGCCACCGCGTCGCTGACATGGGCGCTGTGGGAACGGGTCAAATACGGCAAGACCTCGCTGGTTGGCATTGTCACCGGCACGATCGCCGGTCTGGCCTCGATCACCCCGGCCAGTGGCTTTGTCGGCCCGGTCGAGGCGCTGATCATCGGCGGCATTGCCGGTATCCTGTGCCAAGAGGCCGTGGGCCTGATCCGCAACAAGGTCAAGATCGACGACACGCTGGACGTGTTCGCGGTGCATGGCGTTGGCGGCATCTTCGGCACCATCATGATCGCGGTGTTCGGCGCCGGCACATGGGCCGCGCAGCTGGGCGGGCTGGCCGTGGTCGGTGTCTTTACCACCGTCGTGACCGTGGTTCTGATCAAGGTTGTCGGTCTGATCACGCCGCTGCGCGTCGATGCCGAGACCGAAGTGTCGGGTCTGGATCTGGTCGTCCATGGCGAGCGCGCTTACGATCACGCCTCGTAAGCCACCGACATTCCAACACATGACCCCCGCCACCCGGCGGGGGTTTTTTTATGAATACAGTTCGGCGGCCCGATCTTCGAACGCCTTGACGATGCGATGCATGGCCTCGTTGAACACCACGCCGATCACCCCTTGCAGCACCCGGTTCTTAAAATCGAAATCGACGTGAAAATCGACCTCGCAGCCGCCCTCGGGCAGATCGCGGAACGCCCATGTCGAATGCAGGTGCTTGAACGGCCCATCCAGATATTCGGTGTCGATCCGGTGCTCGGCCGGGGTCAGCGTGACCCGGCTGCCAAAGCGTTCGCGGAACACCTTGAAACTGATCACCAGATCGGCCTCCATCACCTCGCCGCCCGGCACCGGCTTGCGCGAGCGGATGCGCGCCGCAGCGGTCCAGGGCAGGAATTTCGGATATGACGCGACATCGGCCACAAGGGCATACATCTGGTCCGCCGTATAGGGCAGCGCGCGTTTTTCAGAATGGCTGGGCATGGGCCTTGCAGTTTCGTCTCGTTCGGGCGACCTTTCCGCGATGAGGGCGCGAAAATCAAGGGAAGGCCATGACAAACCATGACAAATAAGCCCTATGTGATCGACGAAATGATCTCGGCCAAGCAAATCGCGGCCCGGATCGAGATTTTGGCCAATGAAATCCGCCGCCACTACGCCGATACCGACAAG
>NZ_JBFHDW010000352.1:0-2390 GCF_041584535.1 Actibacterium sp.
AGCTGTATGAACGCGGCGCCGAATTGAAGAAACGCTGCGAGGCCAAGCTGAAAGAGGCCGAGGCCAAGGTCGCCGCGATCACCACGGATGATGCCGGCAACGCCACCGGCACCCGCCCGTTCGACGAGGCCTGATGTTTCACGACCAGCTTGCGATTGTGGCAACCGATGTCGCCGCACATCTTGACCGGGTGCTTGCCAGCTATCCCGACCAAAAGGTCGTGTCGGCCATGCGCTATGCGGTGGCGGGCGGTAAACGTCTGAGGGCGTTTCTGGTGATCGAGGGCGCGACGCTGTTCGATGTGCCGGCTGAGCGCGCGTTGAATGCGGCGGCCGCGGTCGAGGCGCTGCATTCCTATAGCCTGATCCACGACGATCTGCCCTGCATGGATGACGACGATCTGCGCCGCGGTCTGCCGACGGTGCATGTGAAATGGGATCAGGCCACCGCTGTTCTGGCCGGGGATGCGTTGCAAACCCTTTGTTTCGCGCTGCTGGCCGATCCGGCCACCCATCCCGACGGCGCGGTTCGCGCCGATCTGGTGGCGTCGATGGCGCTGGCGGCGGGGGCGAAGGGCATGGTCTATGGTCAGGCGTTGGATATCGCCGCCGAAACCGCCGCCGCGCCGCTGACGCTTGAAGAAATCACCGCGCTGCAAGCGGGCAAGACCGGGGCGTTGATCCGCTGGTCCGCCGAGGCCGGCGCGCGTCTGGCTGGCGCCGACATTGCGCCTTTGGGGGCTTATGCCGATGCGCTGGGCCTTGCGTTTCAAATCGCTGATGACATTCTGGATGTCGAGGGCGACGCGACAAAGGCGGGCAAGCGTCTGAATAAGGATGCCGAGGCAGGCAAGGCCACCTTCGTGTCGTTGTTGGGTCTGGATCAGGCCAAGGCGCGGGCGCAGGATCTGGTTGAACAGGCCTGTGCGGCGCTGGACTCTTACGGCGAAGGCGCGGAAAACTTGCGACAAGCCGCTCGTTTCGTTATCTCGCGCGAGATGTAAGCCGCGCCCGAGGAGGGCAGCCATGAGTCCCAGACCCCATACCCCGCTGTTGGACCGCGTGCATGTTCCGGCCGATCTGAAGCAATTCAGCGATGCCGAACTGCGTCAGGTGGCGGATGAACTGCGCGCCGAGACCATCTCGGCGGTGTCGGAAACCGGCGGGCATCTGGGTGCCGGTCTGGGCGTGGTGGAAATGACCGTCGCTTTGCACGCGGTGTTCGATACGCCCAAGGACCGGCTGATCTGGGACGTGTCGCACCAATGCTATCCGCACAAGATCCTGACCGGGCGGCGTGACCGCATCCGCACCCTGCGGCAAAAGGGCGGCCTGTCGGGGTTCACCAAACGCACGGAATCGCCCTATGACCCGTTTGGCGCGGCGCATAGCTCGACCTCGATCTCGGCGGCGCTGGGCTTTGCCGTGGCGCGCGATCTGGGCGGCGCGACCGAGCACGGCATTGGCGATGCCATCGCGGTGATCGGCGACGGCTCGATGAGCGCGGGCATGGCGTTCGAGGCGATGAACAACGCCGGGCATCTGGGCAAGCGCCTGATCGTCATTCTGAACGACAACGAGATGTCGATCGCACCGCCGGTCGGGGCGTTGTCGTCTTACTTGTCGCGGCTCTATGCCGGAGCGCCGTTTCAGGAATTGAAAGCCGCCGCCAAGGGCGCGGTCAGCCTGCTGCCGTCGCCGCTGCAAGAGGGCGCGCGCCGGGCGCGGGACATGCTGAAACACATGACCGTTGGCGGAACATTGTTCGAGGAACTGGGCTTCAGCTATCTCGGGCCGATCGACGGTCACGATATGGAGCAGCTTCTGGCGGTTCTGCGCACGGTCAAAGCGCGGGCGACCGGGCCGATCCTGATCCACGTGATCACCAAAAAGGGCAAGGGCTATGCCCCGGCCGAGGCCCGCAACGACAAGGGCCACGCCACTGCCAAATTCGATGTCATCACCGGCAAGCAACACAAGGCCAAGTCGAACGCGCCCAGCTATACCTCGGTCTTTGGCAATGCCTTGGTGGCCGAGGCCGCGCGCGACGACAAGATTGTGGCGGTCACGGCGGCGATGCCTGATGGCACCGGGCTCAGCCTGTTTGCCGAACGCTATCCCAGCCGCTGTTTCGATGTCGGCATTGCCGAACAGCACGGCGTGACCTTTTGCGGCGCTTTGGCCGCAGGCGGGATGAAACCGTTCTGCGTGATGTATTCGACCTTCCTTCAGCGCGGTTATGATCAGGTGGTGCATGATGTGGCGCTGCAAGGTCTGCCGGTGCGCTTTGCCATTGATCGTGCGGGGCTGGTCGGGGCCGATGGCGCCACCCATGCCGGCAGTTTCGACATTGCCTATATGGCCAACCTGCCGGGCATGGTGGTGATGGCC
>NZ_JBFHDW010000353.1:0-2375 GCF_041584535.1 Actibacterium sp.
GAAGCGATTTCCGGCGTTTCCGGGGCCTTGCCGCTGTTGATCCCCGCTGATCCGCGGTTCGTTTCCGTGGCCGAACTGATCGAGACCTGCGACGGTTTCCTGTTCACCGGCGGCCGTCCCAATGTCCATCCCGAGGAATACGGCGAACCCGCGACCGAGGCCCACGGTGCCTTTGACCGGGCGCGCGACGCCATCACCTTGCCGCTGATCCGGGAACTGGTCGAACGCGGCCAGCCGTTTCTGGGGATCTGCCGGGGCTTTCAAGAGGTTAATGTCGCCATGGGCGGCACGCTGTATCCCGAGATCCGCGAACTGCCGGGGCGGATGAATCACCGGATGCCGCCCGATGGCACGATCGAGGAAAAATTCGCGCTGCGCCACGCCGTCACCTTTACCGATGGCGGACCCTTTGCGCGACTGTTCGGCGCCGCCAAGGTGATGACCAACACCCTGCACGGGCAGGGGATCAAGACCCCCGGCGCCCGCATCGTCATCGACGGCTATGCCCCTGACGGCACGCCCGAGGCGATCTATGTCAAGGATGCGCCCGGCTTTACCCTGTCGGTTCAGTGGCACCCCGAATATAACGCCGCCTGCGATCCGGTCTCGCGGCCGCTGTTCGAGGCCTTCGGCGCCGCAGTCCGCGACTGGTCCGAGGCCCGCCGTCCGGCGCCGGTGCTGCAATCCGCTTGACCTTCCCCCCGCTGGAAGCTCTAGACAGACGAAAAATCGACAGGATGGATCATGGATTTCAAGATTATTCTCGCAGCTGGTGTCATCGTTGCTGCGGGCGGCGCCTATTGGCTAAGCCGCCCTGTGCCCGGCACGGACATGGCTCAGGCCTCGGCAACCTCGGCCGCGACGGCCGCTGATGCCATCGTGTCGATCACCGTGCCGCAAATCAGCGAAGACGCCCAGATCGGCGCGCGGATCTTTGCGGCGAAATGTGCGACCTGTCATGGTGACAACGGCGTTGGCCGCGACGGCAAGGCGCCGCCGCTGATTCACAAGATCTATGAGCCCGGCCATCACGGCGACATGGCGTTCCTGCGGGCGGCGCAATTCGGGGTGAAATCGCATCACTGGCCGTTTGGCGACATGCCGCCGGTTCCGGGCATCACTCAGGCCGAGGTGGGCGAGATCATCACCTATATCCGCGAAATCCAACGCGCCAACGGCATTTTCTAAGCCGCGCTTCGGCTTAGAAAAACATCAACGCCTGTGCTTCGTGGCGTTTCAGGCACAGGCGCGAGGTCGGGCCATAGGCCCCAACATTGCTGCGCAATTCCGGGAAGATGCTGAACAATTCCTCGCGCGCCGGGTCCAGAATGGCGCCCAGCCCGACATGGCCGGGGTGAAAGCTTTCGCTGGGGGCGCCTTCGGCATAGATCACCTCGTGCCGGTCAAACAGCAGGTGCACATAAGTGATGCTGGGCATCGGGCAGCGGGTGATGGCGCGGTCGTCGATCAGGTGAATCGCCGGGGCCAGAACCTCGTGCTCGCCAAACAGCAATTCAGCGCGGAAATCCGACAACAGCATCCGGTGCTGGGGCGAGACCATCAGATCGCGGGTATTGCCCAGCGTTCCGGCGCGAATGCGCACCGGCGCCAGATCGGTCATCGCCGGAACCCGCCGAATGCCGATCCAGCGGATCGGTTGCAGGCCGCTGTCGGCGGTGATGACCAGATCGCCCGGCTCAAGCGTTTCGACCAGCCGCTCGCCATGCGGGGTCAGGATGCGGGTGCCTGCGGTAAAGCAGATCACTACGTTCTCGATTTCCGAGAAATTCACCACCGTGCCATCGGCCATCGTGACCGAACCAGCGCTGTGATCGGGCAGGGAAAAGTTGATGTCGGCTGCTTTGACGAGGCCCTGAAAATTCAGGGTGTCGCCCAGCGTCTCGGCAGCTTCGCCGCCGGTGATGGTGATGGTGCCGCTGCCGGGTTCGGCCAGTTCGCTGACATAAAAGGTATCGTCGCCATCGCCGCCGGTGGCGACATCGCCTTGGGCCACGGTGATCGTATCGGTCCCGGCACCGCCCGTCAGCGTATCGGCCCCCAAGCCGCCGATCAGCGTGTCATTGCCCGCGCCGCCATCCAGCACGTCATTGCCGCTGCCGCCTGTCAGTTGGTCCGCACCGCCGCCACCCGCGATATTCACCCCGCCTGACGTGGCCGAGGCATCGACGATGTCATCCAGTTCGGTCAGGATCAGGTTTTCGATTTCCGAGAAGGCGACGCTGTTGCTGCCATCGCCCAAAGTGCCGGCCTCGTCGCTGGAATAGCTGCCGGTGATCGCGGTGGTCAGTGCCGAGAAATCCAGCGTGTCGTCATCGGTGCCGGTCTCGCCGCCTGCGACCACGTCTGAGCCGAAA
>NZ_JBFHDW010000354.1:0-2370 GCF_041584535.1 Actibacterium sp.
CAAGGCCGACGGGTTCTTGCCGGTCGGACAGGCCAAAGCATACCACCCCGCCGTCAAACCGCACCGCATCCCCGCCTTGGTTCAGCGCCGCCACATCGCCCGCCAACCACGGCAGCGGGTCACAGAATTCCTTTTGCAGCATCAACCCGTCGCCGCCGAACTCGGCCGAGATTAGCCCCCGCCGCTGTGGCGCGTCCCATGATACCGTCAGACGCAGCGTGCCTTCGGTCAGCATCCGCCCGATGCGCAGGCTGACCTGTTGCTGCCGGTCGCCCAGATGGCGGGCAAAGACCACGGTGCCGTCATCACAGGTCTGCACCGAAATATGGCTGGTCGCCGGACCACTGCGATGCAGGACAAACAGCGATTGCGTGTTGCTTAGGGCGCGGTTGATCGAGGCCTCAAGATACAGGCTGCCGCGCGGGATCACGTCCTCGGGGCCAAGGCCGCGCGGCAGGCGCAGCGCCATTTGCGGCGGCCTCAAGCGGGCCGTGCGCAGGCCAAAGCCCTCGTCCGACAGTGCGACCCACGCCATCAGAAACGCCGTCCCGTTATCGGAAATCGTGTTGAATATATCTGCGCCAACCGCGCCATTACTGCCCTGCCTGCCCGTTTTCGGGTCTTGGTTCTGACCCGGATGATGGCGCATCCTGCTGAAAAACGGAAGGAAACCTTGCTGCAACAGGCACGGGCCAGACGGTTCATGTATCCCTGCTGCAACATTGCGCCCGCGCGCGGGCCGGTTTATCGCTGAACCTATGGAAAACAGGAGCCCCGCCGTGACCGACCCCGTTGCATTGACCGCCGACCTGATCCGCTGTCCGTCGGTGACCCCGGCCGAGGGCGGGGCGCTGGTGTTGCTTGAGCGGCTGCTGTCCGAGGCCGGGTTCGCCTGCACCCGCGTCGACCGGGGCGAGACCGCGAACCTGTATGCCCGCTGGGGCGCTCAGGGCGCGGCGAAAAGCTTTGGCTTCAACGGTCATACCGACGTGGTGCCGGTCGGCGATCTTGCGGCTTGGAGCGCCGATCCCTTTGGCGCCGAAATCCGCGATGGCGTGATGTATGGCCGTGGGGCGACTGACATGAAATCCGGCGTCGCCGCCTTTGCCGCCGCCGCGATTGATTTCGTCCGCGACACGCCGCCCGATGGCGCGGTGATCCTGGCGATTACCGGCGATGAAGAGGGCGACGCGCAGGACGGCACGCTGGCGCTGCTGGACTGGATGGCCGAGCAGGGCGAACAGATGTCGGTCTGTCTGGTGGGCGAGCCGACCTGCCCCGAGGTCATGGGCGAGATGATGAAAATCGGACGCCGCGGCTCGATGACCACCTATTTCACCATTCGCGGCGTGCAGGGCCATGTCGCCTATCCGCATCGCGCTGTGAACCCGGTTCACGCAACGGCGGCGCTGATGCACCGGCTGTCGGGGCATGTGCTGGATACCGGCACCGATCATTTCGACGCCTCGACGCTGGCGGTCACCACCATCGACTGCGGCAACCCGGCGACGAACGTCATCCCGGCCGAGTGCCGCGCCACGGTCAACATCCGCTTTAACGACGCGCATTCGCCCGACAGCCTGCAACGCTGGCTTCGGTCCGAGGCCGATCAGCTGGCGACCCAGACCGGCACCACAATCGACCTGCGCTTCAGCGTGTCGGGCGACAGTTTCGTGACGCCTCCGGGCGCGTTGTCCGATCTGGTGGCGGCGGCGGTAACGGCCGAAACCGGGGTGACCCCGGCGCTGTCGACTTCGGGCGGGACCTCGGACGCGCGGTTCATGAAAAACCACTGCCCGGTGGTGGAGTTCGGCCTTGTCGGCAAGACCATGCACAAGGTCGATGAATGCGTGCCGGTGGCCGAGATCGAGCAGTTGAAAGCGATCTACACCCGCATCCTCAGCGGCTATTTCGCATGAGCCTGTCGGTCGCCCTGACCGATGATCTGGCGTCCTGCCACGCCATCCGGCGGGCGGTGTTCATTGATGAACAGCGGGTGCCCGAGGCCATCGAGCTGGACGATCAGGACACCGCGGCGCTGCATCTTCTGGCGGTTCAGGACGGGGTGCCGGTGGGCACGGCGCGGCTGTTGCTGAAGGCTCCGGTCGGGAAAATCGGTCGGGTCGCGGTTCTGGCCCCGCATCGCGGCACCGGATTGGGGCAGGCGTTGATGCGGGCGGCGCTGGAGGTTCTGGCGCAGCAGCCGGGGATCACCACTGCCCGTCTGGGCGCGCAGACCCACGCGGTCGGCTTTTATCAACGGCTTGGGTTTCACGCCGTGGGCGACGAATATTCCGAGGCCGGTATTCCGCATCGTGACATGGAATGCCCGATCTTTTCCGAATGACGTCCCCCGGGCGTCATGCTAGG
>NZ_JBFHDW010000355.1:0-2368 GCF_041584535.1 Actibacterium sp.
GGCGTGGGAAGCGAAATTCTATGACGCGCTGGAAGATTTCAAATATCTGCCCGCGGGTCGCATCACCGCCGGGGCTGGCACGGCGCGGGCGGTGACGCTGTTCAACTGCTTTGTCATGGGCACGATTCCCGACAGCATGGGCGGCATTTTCGACATGCTGAAAGAGGCCGCGCTGACCATGCAGCAGGGCGGCGGCATCGGCTATGATTTCTCGACCATCCGCCCGCGCGGGGCCGGGGTCAAAGGCGTGGCGGCGGATGCTTCGGGGCCGCTGTCGTTCATGGATGTCTGGGACGCGATGTGCCGCACCATCATGTCGGCTGGCAGCCGCCGTGGCGCGATGATGGCGACGATGCGCTGCGACCACCCCGATATCGAGCAATTCATTACCGCCAAGCAAGACCCGGCGCGCTTGCGCAATTTCAACCTGTCGGTTCTGGTCACCGATGACTTCATGGAGGCCGTCAAGGCCGATGGCAGTTGGGAGCTGAAATTCGACGGCACGATTTATCACACCGTCGAGGCCCGCGATCTGTGGAACAAGATCATGCGCGGCACCTATGATTTCGCCGAGCCGGGCGTGATCTTTATCGACCGCATCAACAAGATGAACAACCTCGCCTATTGCGAGACCATCGCCGCCACCAACCCCTGTGGCGAACAGCCTCTGCCGCCTTATGGCGCCTGTCTGCTGGGCTCGATCAACCTTGCGCGTCTGGTCACCGATCCGTTCGAGGCCAATGCCGAACTGAACCCGGCGGCGCTGGATGATCTTGTGCGCATGGCGGTGCGGATGATGGATAACGTCGTGGACGCCTCGCGCTTTCCGCTGCCGCAGCAGGCCGAAGAGGCCAAGAACAAGCGCCGCATCGGCCTTGGCGTGACCGGTCTGGCCGACGCGCTGTTGATGCTGGGCCTGCGCTATGGCTCGGATCAGGCCGCCGCCCAGACCGAAGCCTGGATGAAACAGATCGCGCGGGCCTCGTATCTGGCCTCGGTCGATCTGGCCAAGGAAAAGGGCGCTTTCCCGCTGTTCGATGCCGAGAAATATCTGGCCTCGGGCAACATGATGCAGATGGATGACGACGTCCGCGAGGCGATCCGCACCCACGGCATCCGCAACGCGCTTTTGACCTCGATCGCGCCCACCGGCACCATCAGCCTTTATGCCGGCAATGTCAGCTCGGGGATCGAGCCGGTCTTTGCCTATGCCTATACCCGCAAGGTTCTGCAAAAGGACGGCAGCCGCACCGAAGAAGAAGTCGTCGATTACGCCGTGCAGATGTGGCGCGACAAATCCGGGGACAAGCCGCTGCCCGACTATTTCGTCAACGCCCAGACGCTGGCGCCGAAAGACCATGTGAAAATGCAGGCCGCGGCGCAGAAATGGATCGATTCCAGCATTTCCAAGACGATCAACTGCCCCGAAGACATCAGCTTTGACGCCTTCAAAGACGTCTACATGCAGGCCTATGAAACCGGCTGTAAGGGCTGCACCACCTACCGCCCGAATGACGTGACCGGCAGCGTTCTCAGCGTGTCCGAGAAATCCGAAAAAACCCCCGAAGCCGATACCGGCGCCGAGGTGGTCTATATTTCCGAACCGCTGGACCGTCCGCAGTCGCTGGAAGGTCATACCTACAAGCTGAAATGGCCCGACAGCGAGCACGCGATCTATATCACCGTCAATGACGTGGTCATCAATGGCCACCGCCGCCCGTTCGAAGTGTTCATCAACTCGAAAAACATGGAGCATTTCGCCTGGACCGTGGCGCTGACCCGGATGATCTCGGCGGTGTTCCGGCGCGGGGGCGACGTGTCCTTCGTGGTCGAGGAACTGAAAGCGGTGTTTGACCCGCGTGGCGGCGCCTGGATGCAGGGCAAATATGTCCCGTCCATTCTGGCGGCGATTGGCGGCGTGATCGAACGTCACCTTGTCACCACCGGGTTCATCGCGGGCGAGGGCATGGGCCTGAAATCCGATCCGCAGGCTGAAAGGATGGTCGTGGGCGAAGCCCCGCGCGGCAAGGCCTGCCCGTCCTGTGGTCAATATGACATGCGGATGGTCGAGGGCTGCATGACCTGCGGCAGCTGCGGCCATTCGAAATGTGGCTGATCCGCGGTTATTCCGCGGCACCGGTTTTTCCGTGATCTGAAGTGTGTTGCCCGGCTGCACTTGGCCGGGCGGACGCGGCGGTTTATCATGGCCGTAACGAGCAGAAAAACAAACGGGATGACAGGCATGAAATCGGCCTTTGGTGCGGCGCTGGTGGCGCTGCTGGTATCGGGTGGCGCCCTGCACGCGGAAGAGCGGCAAGTGCTGGGCTATGGCAGCATGTTCACCAATGACTTTCTTGGCGACGGTCAC
>NZ_JBFHDW010000356.1:0-2360 GCF_041584535.1 Actibacterium sp.
GCTGCGGTCAGTAAACTCAGTAAATTCAAAAGAAAAGCCCGCCAGATTGCTCTGGCGGGCTTTTTTGTGTGCGGCGTGTGCCGATCAGGCCAGCATGGTGATCGGGTTTTCCAGAGCGTCGACGATGACTTTCAGGAACTTGGCCCCGAGGGCCCCGTCGATGACCCGGTGATCCACCGACATCGTCACCGACATGATGGTGGCGGTGGTGATTTCGCCATCGTCGCCGACGATCGGTTTTTTCACGCCGCCGCCAACGGCAAGGATGCCGCCATGCGGCGGGTTGATCACGGCGTCGAAGTTGTCGATGCCGAACATGCCGAGGTTCGAGATGGCAAAGCTGCCGCCCTGATATTCATGCGGCGCAAGTTTGCGGTCGCGGGCGCGAGCGGCGAGGTCTTTCATCTCGGCCGAAAGGGCGGACAGCGATTTCTTGTCGGCGTCGCGCAGAACCGGGGTAAAGAGACCGCCTTCGATGGCGACCGCGACGGCCACATCCGAAGGTTTCAGTTTCAGAACCCGATCACCGGCCCAGACCGCGTTGCAATCCGGCACGGCTTGCAGCGCCTGGGCGCAGGCCTTGATGATGAAGTCGTTCACCGACAGTTTCACACCACGGCCTTCGAGCTGTTTGTTCAGCTGCGAGCGGAACTTGAGCAGCGCGTCCAGCTTGATATCCCGGCGCAGATAGAAATGCGGGATGGTCTGCTTGGCCTCGGTGAGGCGGGCGGCGATGGTTTTGCGCATGCCGTCCAGTTTGACCTCTTCGAATTCGCGGTCGGCGAACATCTTGAGGACAGCCTCGGTCGAGGGGCCGGCAGGGGCTGCGGCGGGCGCAGACGCAACGGGGGCCGCAGCGGGCGCGGCAGCAGGTGCAGCGGCGGCCGGTTTCGGCGCGGCGGTGGCGTTGACGACATCGGCTTTCAGGATGCGGCCATGCGGACCCGACCCGGCGATCTGGCTGAGGTCGAGGCCTTTTTCGGCCGCGATCCGCCGGGCGACCGGGGTTGCGAAGATGCGGTTGCCGTCGGCGGCCATGGGGGCAGCCGGGGCAGGGGCCGCAGCAGCGGCAGGCGCATCCGCCGCAGCCGGAGCAGCAGCAGGTGCCGCCGCCGGGGCAGCCGGGGCCGACCCGATATCAGCGGCGCTTTCGCCATCGGCCAACAACACCGCGATGGGCGTGTTCACCTTGACGTTTTCCGAGCCTTCCGCGACCAGGATCTTGCCGATGACGCCATCGTCAACGGCTTCGAATTCCATCGTCGCCTTGTCGGTTTCGATTTCGGCCAGCAGGTCGCCGGACGAAACGGTATCACCCTCTTTCACCAGCCATTTGGCCAGAGTGCCTTCCTCCATCGTCGGGGACAGCGCGGGCATCAGGATTTCTGTGGGCATCGCGGGGTCTCCTTAGCGGTAGGTCACGGATTTCACGGCGTCGATCACTTCTTGCGTGGTCACGAGCGCCAGTTTTTCCAGATTTGCGGCATAGGGCATCGGCACGTCCTTGCCGGTGCAGGTGATGACGGGGGCGTCGAGGTAATCGAACGCCTGTTGCATGATCACCGAACTGACATAGCTGCCGATCGAGGCAACGGGCCAGCCTTCTTCGACGGTCACGCAGCGGTTGGTTTTCATCACCGAACGCACGACGGTTTCCGTATCCATCGGGCGCAGGGTGCGCAGGTCGATGACCTCGGCGCTGATGCCTTCCTTGGCCAGCTCGTCGGCGGCTTCCAGAGCATAGGTCATGCCGATGCCGAAGCTGACGATGGTGACGTCGGTGCCTTCACGCCAGATGCGGGCCTTGCCGAACGGCACGGTGAAATCATCCATGACCGGCACGTCGAAGGTTTTGCCGTAGAGGATCTCGTTTTCAAGGAACACAACCGGGTTGGGGTCGCGGATCGCGGTTTTCAGCAGGCCTTTGGCGTCAGAGGCCGAATAGGGCATGACGACTTTCAGGCCCGGCACCTGCGCATACCACGACGCATAGTCCTGGCTGTGCTGAGCGCCGACGCGGGCGGCGGCACCGTTGGCGCCGCGGAACACCATCGGGGCCCCCATCTGACCGCCGGACATATACAATGTCTTGGCAGCCGAGTTGATCAGGTGGTCAATGGCCTGCATGGCGAAGTTGAAGGTCATGAATTCGACGATCGGGCGCAGGCCGCCAAAGGCCGAACCGGTGGCGATACCGGCAAAGCCGTGCTCGGTGATCGGGGTGTCGATCACGCGCTTGGCGCCGAATTCTTCCAGCAGACCCTGACTGATCTTATAAGCACCCTGATATTCGGCGACTTCTTCGCCCATCAGGTAAACGGTGCTGTCACGGCGCATTTCTTCGGCCATGGCATCGCGCA
>NZ_JBFHDW010000357.1:0-2334 GCF_041584535.1 Actibacterium sp.
CGATGATGCTGGGGCTGGGGCTGGCAATCGGCCCCGCCGCTGCGGTCATCATGACCCTGCCGGTCGAGGCCGCGCGCCCGCATCTGCGCGCCCTGACGATGGGCATCTATCTGGCGGTCTATTACGGCATGATGGGTCTGGCCCCGGCAGCGCTGGGGGCGTTGCGCGACCGAACCGGTGATGCCGGATCGCCCTTGATCGCGGCGGCGGTGATGATGCTGATCTGTCTGGCGCTGTGGGCGCTGTTCCGCAAGGTGCAGCGCCGGGGCTGAGGCGGCCTTAGCCCCCGGCCAGCAAGCTGGCATTGCCGCCCGCCGCAGTCGTATCCACGCACAGGTGACGCTCGATCAGCACATGCGCGGCGTCCGGTTGCCCGGTGACAAGCCCGATGATCGGCCCCACGCGCCGGGTCAGGGCCTGCGCATAGGCGCGGGCGGTCTCGGGCGCCCCCCACCAGATCACGCCGCCGAATGCGGGCAAGTCGATCAGCGCCTCGGGCGCCAGATGGCCCTGCACCGCAACCGGGTGACCACCCAAGGTCTGAACCCGCTGAACCTGCGCTTGCCGCACGGCTTCGCCCGGGCCAAGGCACAGGACCGGTGGGCGCGGCAAGGTGGTCAGGCGGTTCAATTCCCCGGTCGGGCCGGGCAACAGCCGGGTGCGCGGCGACACCGGCAGTTTGGCCGCCGCTGCGATGGCCTGCGCGATCTTGGCCGGGTCCGCGTCGCCCGCCTCGGCCTGCCCCGCCACCGGGGCCGCGCCGCTGGTGAAACGCGGCAGATAATGCGGCCCGCCCGCCTTGGGGCCGGTGCCGGACAGACCTTCACCCCCGAACGGTTGCGAGCCGACAATCGCGCCGATCTGGTTGCGGTTGGTATAGATATTCCCGGCCTGCACCCGGTCCGCGACGGTCTGAACCCGGTCGTCGATCCGCGTATGCAGCCCGAACGTCAGCCCATAGCCCGTGGCGTTCACATCGTCGATCACCCGGTCCAGATCCCTGGCCCGGAAGGTGGCGAAATGCAGGACCGGGCCGAAAACCTCGGAGCCCAGATCGGCAATGCCATCGACCGCGATCAGCGCCGGGGCGACGAACGTGCCGGTCTGGGGCGTGCTGAGGCGATGCAGCACCCGGCCCTTATCTGCGGCGCGGTCGATATAGGCGGTGATGTCATTGCGGGCGGTGTCGGTGATAACCGGGCCGATATCGGTCTCCAATTGCCACGGATCGCCCAGCGACATCTGCTCCATCGCGCCGATCAGCATCTCGCGCAGCGCGGGCGCAATGTCCTGTTGCACATAAAGACAGCGCAGGGCCGAGCACCGCTGTCCCGCCGATTGAAAGGCCGAGGCGACGATGTCGCGCACCGCCTGTTCCGGTAAGGCGGTGCTATCGACGATCATCGCGTTCAGCCCGCCGGTTTCCGCGATCAGCGGCGTGCCGGGGTCCAGATGCGCAGCCATGGTCGCGGCAATGCGCCGAGCGGTCGCGGTCGAGCCGGTAAAGGCCACACCTTTGATCCGTGGGTCGCTGGTCAGCGCCGTGCCGATGACGCCACCCGCGCCGGGCAGCAATTGCAGTGCACTGCGCGGCACCCCGGCCTTGTGCAACAGATCAATGCCCCACGCGGCAATCGCCGGGGTGGTTTCGGCAGGCTTGGCCAAAACTGCATTCCCCGCCGCCAGCGCCGCCGCAACCTGCCCGGTGAAGATCGCCAAGGGAAAGTTCCACGGTGAAATACAGGTGAACAGACCCCGCGCCGGGTCGGTCAGGGCCGTGGCCCCGGCGGCGTAATAGCGCAGGAAATCCACCGCCTCGCGCAGTTCGGCAACCGCGTCGGCAAGGGTCTTGCCCGCCTCAGTCGCCAGCAGGGCAAAAACCTTGCCAAAATCGGCCTCGTAAAGGTCGGCGGCGCGGTTCAGCACCTCGGCGCGGATCTGGGCCGGGGCCTGCCACGGCTGAGCGGCGCCAAGGGCGGTTTGCACGTCTTCGACGCTGGCAGCTTGCACCGTGCCGATCCGGGCACCGGTGGCCGGGTTATGCGCGGCCTCAGGGTTACCGCCGCTTACCGGCCCGGCAAGGATCGGCCCGACCTGCCACTGTTCGGGCGGGGTGCGGGCGGCGTCGATCCGGGTCAGGTCGGTCACGTCAGACAGGTCATAACCGACCGAGTTCGGGCGCTCGGGCGCGAACAGATCGGGGCCGGCGGTGACGACCGGCTCGAACGGGCCCGGCGGCTGGTCCATCATGTCGAAGGGACAGGCGACGACCATTTCGGCTGGCACGTCCTCATCCACCAGACGGTTCACGAACGACGAGTTCGCGCCGTTCTC
>NZ_JBFHDW010000358.1:0-2311 GCF_041584535.1 Actibacterium sp.
CGCCTGCGCGCGGGCCGCCTGCTCGCCCGCGTTGGCCCGGTTCAGACGCCGGACGGTTTGCTGCAGCGTCTGGTTGGCTGCCGCCAGTCGCCAGGCGTTCCAGGCGGTCAGGCCCGAACCGATCACGGTTTCGCCTGACAGGTCTTCGAGAATGGTGAATTGTTTCGGCTCGGCGTTCAGCTTGGCCCCGGCGGCGTCGTCCCAGATCGTGGCCGAAACCACCAGCGCCGATTTCGGCGACAACACCAGCGGAATCCCCGGAACCGCCAGCGCATACCCGTCCACGGCCACGGCGATATGATAGTATTTATCGCCGTCATAGCGCGAGAACCGCTGTTTCAGCTGATCGGTCAGCACGGCCTTCCATTCGTCAGGGGTCGCGGTGCGCGAGGGACCGATTGACTGCACATCATCGGCAACCACGATCGTGTGCCCCAGCAGGAAATCACCCATGGCGACCGGCGGTTCGTCCAGATCGTTCGAGCCCGAGCATCCCGCAACCGCCAACAGCGCCAACAGGGCCGCGCCTTTCCGAATCCGACTGAACATCGCCTGCATTCCCCACCTCACGAGATTAATGTTCCGGAATGGTTAGCCCAGCCCGGCCCGCCGTGCAACGCGCCTAGGTAAAGCGATTGTCGCGGGGAAAGCCGCGCGGCGCCATTTTGCCGGTGCCGGCGCGTTTGCCCAGCCATTCGCGCAGATCGGTCTCGCTGCGGGTGCGTCCGGCGGGGTCTTTCCATGTCAGACCCTCGGCCAGCACAAAGGTGGTGGCATCGGACAGGCCGCCATCCTTGTATTTCTGCAACCGAACGCCTTTGCCACGCGCCATTTCCGGCAGTTCCTCGATCGGGAAGATCAGAACCTTGCGGTTTTCGCCGACGCAAGCGACGTGATCGCCCGCCACATAACGACAGACCTGCGCCACGGTGCCATCCTTGACGTTCAGAGCCTGTTTGCCGGCGCGGGTCTGGGCCACGACATCATCGGCGGGCACAAGGAATCCGTCTCCGGCCGAACTGGCCAGCAACAGCTTTTCGCCGGGGCGGTGAATGAACAGATCGACGATTTCGGCCTCGTTCGGCAGATCGACCATCAGGCGCACCGGCTCGCCCATGCCGCGCCCGCCGGGCAGTTGCGAGGCGGGCAAAGTATAGAACCGCCCGTTCGAGCCCAGTAGCAACAGCTTGTCGGTGGTTTCGGCGTGGAAGGCAAAGCGCCCCTCGTCGCCATCTTTGAACTTCAGCGCCTGCGCCAGATCGATATGACCCTTCATGCCGCGCACCCAGCCCATTTTCGAGCAGACAACAGTGATCGGCTCGCGTTCGATCATCGCCTCCAGCGGCACCTCTTCGACCTCGCCCGCCTCGGCAAAGCGGCTGCGGCGGGCGCCACCGACGGATTTCTTGCCGAATTTGGTGCGGGTTTCGCGCAACTGTTCGGAAATGCTGTCCCACTGGACATGTTCGTTTTCCAGCAGGTCCTCAAGCCCGGCGCGTTCTTCCATCAGGGCGTCGCGTTCGCGCTGAAGCTCAATTTCCTCAAGCCGCCGCAACGACCGCAAGCGCATGTTCAGGATCGCTTCCGCCTGCACTTCGGTCAGTTCACCCGGACCGGCGCCGGGGCTGACGTAATCCTTTTCCGACACGGCGCGACGGTGGTCCAGCGACCAATCCTCGCGCATCAGCGCCGCCTTGGGATCGTCGTCATAGCGGATGATGTCGATCACCCGGTCAAGGTTCAGGAAAGCGATGATAAAGCCTTCCAGCACCTCAAGCCGGTGGTCGATCTTTTCCATCCGGTGCTGGCTGCGGCGGATCAGAACCTCGCGGCGGTGGTCGAGGAAGGCGCGCAGCACCTCTTTCAGGCTGCACACCTTGGGGGTGCGGCCATCAATCAGCACGTTCATGTTCAGGCTGAACCGCACCTCAAGATCCGATTGCCGGAACAGCGTGCCCATCAGCAGTTCAGGATCGATATTCTTGGTGCGCGGCTCGAAAATCAGGCGCACGTCATCGGCGCTTTCGTCGCGGACATCGGCGAGGATCGGCACCTTGCGGGTCTGGATCAGTTCCGCCAGCTTCTCGATCAGCTTGGATTTCTGCACCTGATAGGGTATCTCGGTAACCACGACCTGCCATTGGCCACGCCCCAGATCCTCGACCTCCCATTTGGCGCGCAGGCGGAAGCTGCCGCGCCCGGTGCGATAGGCCTCAAGGATGTTCTCGCGCGGCTCGACGATTACGCCGCCGGTGGGGAAATCGGGGCCGGGAATATGTTCGATCAGGGTTTCGTCGCGGGCATTCGGGGC
>NZ_JBFHDW010000359.1:0-2305 GCF_041584535.1 Actibacterium sp.
GCGGCGCGGGCGGTTTCCAGCAGCTCTGCCGCCGACCGCCCGTCCGGGCGGAAACGCCCGCCCAGCCCCTGCGCCATCTGCCGCGCCGCATTGATCTGGTCATCGGGGACAAAACCCAGCTCGGCCCGCCGGGTCGCGGCCTTGGCCAGAACGCCGGGATCAGTGGCCAGAACCACGCCGGAAATCGCGCCCTGATAGGTCTCTTGCCCCTGAACGCCGGATTTCGGGAAACAACTGTTGGCGCGGCTGTTAAAGGTAAAGGCGCCACAGGCGGCATCGCTGAGGCAGGCGCGCTCGCAGGCCGTATAGCTGGTGTCGAACAACGCCCGCAGATCGCCGCCGGGAAAATCCGTATCCACGCTAAGCGTCACGCGCCGGTCTGGCACTGGAATGTCCTGCTGGGCCAAAACCGGGCTGACCAATGCCGCAACAGACAGGACGGATGCCACTAGGAATCGACGCATAACAAGCCTCCAACAACTGAACCTGATGAATGCTGGCACAGCGGCAAGTCGCAAGGCAACGATTCCCCGGGGACGTTAACCCGGTATTCACCCTGCGGCGGTCATAGAAAAGAACAGGGCTGTGAGACGGGTTCGGCAATGACACTGGAGAAAAAACTGGCCGAAGAACGGCGCGGGCGGCTGGCGGCGGAACGGCTGCTGGACCAGAAAACCCGCGAGCTGTTCGAGGCCAATGCCAAACTGTCGAAACATGCCCGGCACCTGTCGGACGAGATCGTCGAGACCCGCCAGCAGGCCGAGGAATTGCGCGGTCGCAACACTCAGATCACCGAAGAACTTGAGGTCGTCAGCACCGCCTTCGCCATCGCCGAGCGCCGGTTGTGGGATTCGTTGGAAACCATCCGCGATGGTTTCGCCGTGTTCGATGCCGACGACCGGATGGTGGCCTCGAACGCGGCGTTCCGGGCAATTTTCGAGGGCCTCGAAGACGTCCGGCTGGGCGCGCCCTATGCCGATATCGTGCAGTTGATGGCGGACGAGGGCATCGTCGATACCCAAGGCCTGTCGCGCGCCGATTGGGTGGCACAGGCGCTGGCCCGCTGGCAACTGAACCCGGTGCCGGATTCGGTGATCCGGCTGTGGAACGGCCAATACCTGAAACAGATCGAACGCCGCACCCCGGCGGGCGACATGGTGTGTCTGCACCTGAACCAGACCGAAATGATGCGCATGTGGGCCGCGGTCGAGGCGGTGCAAGACGGGTTTGTCCTGTATGACCACGACGACCGGCTGGTGATGTGCAACGACCGCTATCGTCAGATCTATGCCGACAGCGCCCCGGCGATGCTGCCCGGCACGACCTTCGAACAGATCCTGCGCTATGGACTGGACCGTGGCCATTACAAGGATGCGATCGGCCACGAAGAGGACTGGCTTGCCGACCGCATGAACCGCCACCAGCGCGCCGATGGGGTGATCGAACAACCGCTTAGCGACGGGCGCTGGCTGCGGATTCTGGAACAGCAGACGCCGGACGGCGGCCGCGTTGGCCTGCGCATGGACATCACCGAACAGAAACAACAACACGCCGCGCTGGAAGAAGCCCGTGTCGCCGCCGAGGCTGCCAGCCGCGCCAAATCGGCGTTTCTGGCCAATATGAGCCACGAATTACGCACCCCGATGAATGGCGTCGTCGGCATGGCCGAACTGCTGTGCGACACCCCCCTGTCCGAGGAACAACGCCTTTACGCCGAAACCATCCGCAACTCGGGCGAGGCGCTTTTGGTTCTTTTGAACGACGTTCTGGATTTCTCAAAAATCGAGGCGGCCAAGCTGAACCTGCATCCCGAACCTTTCGATCTGGAGCGCGCAATCCATGAAATCGTGATGTTGCTTCAAGCCACGGCGCATGACAAATCGCTGGCGCTGCTGCTGGACTATGACATGTTCCTGCCGACCTGTTTCCTTGGCGATCGCGGACGCATCCGGCAGATATTGACCAACCTGATCGGCAACGCGGTCAAGTTCACGCAGGCCGGGCATGTGCTGGTGCGGGTGGTCGGATTGCCGGCGAACCTGCCCGACCAACAGCAAATCCACATCACTGTTGAGGACACCGGTATCGGCATCGCGCCCGAGTTGCAGCAGCATATCTTTGGCGAATTCAATCAGATCGAGGACCAGCAGAACCGCAATTTCGAGGGCACCGGTCTGGGGCTGGCGATCTCGAAACAACTGGTTGAACTGATGGGCGGCGACATCTGGGTCGACTCGGAAAAAGGCGTGGGATCGTGCTTTGGCTTTCGCATAACCCTGCCCTTGGCCGAGGAACAGGCGACCCA
>NZ_JBFHDW010000360.1:0-2297 GCF_041584535.1 Actibacterium sp.
CGCGGCTGTCCTCGACCCCGGCGGCCCAGCGGTGGAAAGCCGCAGCCGAATGAAACGGCCCGACCGGCATATAGTCCCACAGCGCGTCGTCGCCGGCATAGGCGTCGAAAAGTTCGGCGGCGTGGCGTTGTGCCACCAACCGCTCCAGCCGGACCCGCCGCCCCTCAAGCACCGGCACATCGGGCAAGGGCGGAGGCGTCCAGTTCGCAACAGGCGCGCCAAGCGGGTTTTTCCGGGTCATTCTGGACCTCTCCGTGGTTCCCCACGATCTAGCCGCATTTTCGCGCGCGGGAAAAGCGGAAACCAATCAGAGGATGATCGTCGGCGTGGTCTGCATCTGTAGGCCGGGGAAAATCTGGCGCTCAAGCGCGGCACGGTCCAGCCCGAACAGCCCGCGCATCGCCGCCGCCGCATAGGCCCGCACATCGGCGGTCGGCATCAGGTCGCGCGCCTTGTAGAGGTCCAGATCGCCCAACCCCGGCCAATCGCCATAGACCTGCCCGCCGCGCACCGCGCCGCCGGCCAAAACCATCGCGCCGCCGGTGCCGTGATCGGTGCCACCGGTGCCGTTCTCGCGCGCGGTGCGGCCGAATTCGGTCAACGCCACCACCGCCGTCTGCCCCCAGACCGGGCCCAATTCGTCGCGCAACACCAACAGCGTTTCTGACAGCGCCTGAAGCGGGCGTTGCAGCGCATGAGACTGGCGGCTGTGCGTGTCCCAGCCATTGATCGAGAACGCCGCGATCCGGGTCTCGCCCTTTAGGCGACCGGCGGCGAAACTGGCCAGTGCTTGGTGCGCCTTGGGTGGCTTTGCGGTGCCGGACATCGCGGCCTCGGTTTCAAGGCTTTCGACAATGCCGATCGCCCCGCCCACCGCATCGCGGAACATCGGATCGTGGCGCGCCACCAGCCGCATCAGATCGCGCGCCTGTGGCGTGAGTTCCAGATCGGCCTCGGGAGACCAGCTTGACCCCGGCGCCTCGCCGCGCAGCACCAGCATATCCCCGGTTCCGATGGCATAGGCGGTCTCGGCCCGGACGCCGGGCATCGTCTGAAGCATCCGGTTCAGCCAGCCATCGCGAATCGCGGATGTGCCGACATCAAAGCCGGTGCCAGCCTCAAGCAGATCCTGCCCGTCGAAATGACTGCGCTTGTCGCGATAGGGGGTCGAAACCGCGTGGACAAAGCCCAACTCGCCCGTGCGCCACAGCGGCATCAGATCGGCCAGCCCCGGATGCAGCGCATAGAACCCGTCCAGATCCGGCGCCTCTGGTCCCGCCAACAAGGTCGGGCGCAGCGCGGCGAAATCCGGGTCGCCCACGGGCCGCAGCACATCCAGCCCGTCCATCGCGCCGCGCAGGATGATGACAACCAGCCGCTGATCCCATGGTGCGGCGGCCAGTGTCACCGGCGTCACCAGCGGCGCGGCGGCAGCCGAACAGCCAAGGGCCAGAAATCCACGACGCGAAAGCGAGGTCAGCATCGGCTATCTCCTGTGAAACTCGGGCGCGGACAACAGCAGCGCCACGCCGACCGCGCGGTTTTCAGCGGCGGCGGCGGCAAATCGCAGATCCTCGGACGCCGCCTTGCCCAGCGCCAGATCAACCAAGGCCCGCGGGTCGGGCAGATCACCGATCAGAACCGAGGGCGCCTTGATCGCCCATTGGATGCGCGCCGCCATACCTTGCGGGGTGATCCAATGCGTGGCCTCCTCGGGCCAGCCATCCGGGCCGGGCGGGCCGTCGATGGTCTGGCCCATATCGGCCAGCGGATGCACGAACAGCCGCAGCGGCAGCTTGGGATCGGTCGGGATCGGCGCATCCAGCAGCCGCAGCGTTGCCGCGATATAGTCAAACGGCTGGCGCACCTTTTGCCGGGTTTCGGCCCAGCTGGACGGATGCCCCAACAGCGCCGCATAGACCGCCATCAGATCGCCATCCGATTCTGCCAGCGCCGTGTTCAGCGCCGACACCAGCGCCGGGTCGGGCTGATCGGCGACAAAATGCACCGCCAGTTTCTGCGCCAGATGCTGCCGGGTGGCCGGGTGGCGGGCCAGATCGTCCAGCACCGCGTGAACGTCGTCCAGTGTCGCCGCGCCGCCGCCATAGCTGCGGCCCAGCACCTGTTCCGCCCCCGGCTCGGCCATGTTGGGGCGAAAGACAAAGGCGCGGTCGGAATCGACGCTGAGACCGGTGAAGAGTTCCGCCAGTTGCCGCACGTCTTCCTGGCTGTAGGCGGCGCCGACGCCCAGCGTGTGCAGCTCCATCACCTCGCGGGCAAGGTTTTCGTTCAGGCCG
>NZ_JBFHDW010000361.1:0-2287 GCF_041584535.1 Actibacterium sp.
CAGCCGCCACAGCCGCCTGAAGCGATTCCGGCGCCCCCATATAGGTCATCCGCGCCGCCAGGGCCGAGGGCGTGATACCATGTTCGACCAGGGTAATGACGATGGCGTTGAACACCCGGCTTTCCTCGGGTGTGGCCTTGCGGCCCGTCAGTTGCAGGAACGCCAGATCGCCGAGGTTCATGTGGCCCAGGATCTCGTTGGGCAGGTCGAGGCCACGCACGCTGATCTGGTCAGGGGTGCTCCAGGCAATGCTGGAGCTGATTTTTTCTTTGCGTTTTCCCATCAGACCGGATCCCACGAAAAGACATCCGCCGAAACTTCGAGCGGCGTGAACTGCGATTTGAGCGCGGGAATGGCGCGATCGGCGATTTCATCGGCGGTCCAGCCATCACCGGAATGAACCGACCGCACCGGGCGGGGCTGGTTGAACAGGAAGATCTCGTTCTTGCGAACCGCAAAGATCTGTCCTGACACGTCAGCCGCGCGGTCGCTCATCAGGAAACAGGCCATCGGTGCAACCTTGGCCGGTGTCATCTCCTTGATCTTTTCGACCCGTGCCACCTGTTCCGGGGTGTCTGTCTTGATCGACGAGATCATCCGGCTCCAGGCGAAGGGCGCGATGCAGTTTGACCGCACGTTCCAGCGCTTGAGATCAAGCGCAACAGATTTTGAGAAGGCCGCGATGCCCAGCTTCGCGGCAGAGTAGTTCGCCTGGGCAAAATTGCCGATCAGCCCCGAGGTCGAGGTCATGTGCACGAGCGCGCCGCTTTCCTGTTCGCGGAAATAGTCGGCGGCCGCGCGGCTGGTATTGAAGGCACCATAAAGATGGACCTTCACCACCGCGTCGAAATCCTCATAGGTCATCTTGTGGAAGTAACCGTCGCGCAGAATGCCGGCGTTGTTTACCACCGCGTCGATGCGACCGAATTCCTTGACCCCGGCTTCGATCATCGCGCGCGCGGCATCGGGATCGGTGACAGAGCCGCCATCGGCAATGGCATCGCCCCCAGCGGCCCTGATCTCTTCGACGACTTTCTGCGCCGCAGTTTCTGTCTGACCGGTGCCTTTCAGGGATGCGCCCAGATCATTGACCACCACGGCGGCGCCTTCGGTAGCTGCCATCAAGGCGATATCACGCCCGATCCCACCGCCGGCCCCGGTGACCAGAACGACCTTTCCGTCAAGTGCTTTTGTCATCTTCTTGCTCCCTCAGCGTGACTTGCGGTATTTGTCCAACCCGCCGGTGTGCATGACCCGGCCCATGAGCGGCACACCGATGATCTCTTCTGCTTTGACCGCCGCTGCGATCAGCTTGTCCAGATCAATGCCGGTTTCGATGCCGAGCTCGTGACACAGGAACACTGCATCCTCGGTGCAGACATTTCCTGCGGCGCGCGCGTGGCCGTGGCCCGCGAAAGGACAGCCGCCAAGACCGGCGACGGAGCTTTCGAACATGTCCACGCCCATCGACAGGGCCGCATAAACGTTGGCGATCCCCAGCCCACGTGTGTCATGGATGTGCATACCGATGCGCGCCTCGGGCGCCAATTCGCGCAGGGCGCCGATCATCCGTTTGACCGCCTCGGGGTTTCCCCAACCCATGGTGTCGGCGACCACGAGGATCGGCACGGGGATGTTCTCTTCTTCGCATAGCTGAAGGATAAAGCGGAAATCGTCCAAGATGCGTTCTTGGGGGATGGGGCCCTCGAGGTTGCAGCCGAAAGCGGTCATCACATAGGCCGCGTCGACGGTATATCCCTCTTCCTTGTAAAGACGGACCCAGTCACGTTGTTTTTCCCGCATCTCGGCCGAGGAACAATTGTTGTTCGATTGGGCGAATGCTTCGGAAGGATAGAACAGCAGACGCGGGTCGATATCGACCTCATGCGCGGTCAGGGCCTTGCGAAACCCTTTGTCGTTCAGCCACAGCGATGTGTAGTTCACGCCCGGTTTGCGCTTGATACGCTGGAACAACTCGCCGGTGTCCGCCATCTGAGGAACGTATTTCGGGCTGACAAAGCTGCCGACCTGAATGCGTTTCAAGCCGGTTTCGCTGAGCATGTCGATCAGTTCGATCCGCTCTTCGATCGGGTAAATCTTCTTTTCGATCTGAAAACCCTCACGCGGGCCTTCTTCACGAAATTCTACGAATTTGGGAAAGTCGCTCATTTCATCACTCCTCGGATGGCAGGATCTCGGCGATGACCTGGCCGCGATCGACCATGTCCCCATTCGAGACGGATATATTGCTGGCGATCCCGGCCGCGGCCGCCCGGATCGAGATTTC
>NZ_JBFHDW010000362.1:0-2277 GCF_041584535.1 Actibacterium sp.
CATCCTGAGGGGTCAGCGGAGGGGGAGTTTGCGACATCGGAATTCCTTTGGTGCCTGTGTGTTTGCCTTGCAGATTATTGACGCAGCCGCCGTGGCACAATAGGTAGCGGTGCCGGTCTGACATGGGGTCTGACCGCGGAAAAATAAGTGTGAACCCAATGTCTGATCTGCGTGACGCTGCAATGTCCTCGAAAGCCTGGCCTTTTGAAGAGGCCCGGAAGCTGGCCAAGCGTTACGAAAAGGCGCCGCCGGAAAAGGGTTACGTGCTGTTCGAGACCGGCTATGGCCCGTCGGGTCTGCCGCATATCGGCACCTTTGGCGAGGTCGCCCGCACCACGATGATCCGCCGCGCCTTTGAGGAAATCAGCGATATTCCCACCCGGCTGATCTGTTTCTCGGACGATCTGGACGGGATGCGCAAGGTGCCGGGCAACGTGCCCAATCAGGACATGCTGCGCGAGCATCAGCAAAAGCCGCTGACCTCTGTGCCGGACCCTTTCGGTGAATTTGAAAGCTTTGGTCATCACAACAACGCAATGCTGCGCCGGTTTCTGGACACGTTCGGCTTTGAGTATGAATTCTATTCGGCCACCGAGTTCTATAAATCCGGCCAGTTCGACGACGTGCTGCTGCGCGCTGTCGAATGCTATGACGACATCATGGCGGTCATGCTGAAAAGCTTGCGCGAAGAGCGGCGCCAGACCTATTCGATCTTCCTGCCGATCCATCCCGAAACCGGCCGTGTTCTGTATGTGCCGATGAAAGAGGTGAACCCCAAGGATGGCACCGTCACCTTTGACGATGAGGACGGGCGCGAGTGGACGCTGCCGGTCACCGGCGGTAATGTGAAATTCCAGTGGAAACCCGATTTCGGCGCGCGCTGGGCGGCGCTGGATGTCGATTTCGAAATGTATGGCAAGGACCACTCGACCAACACGCCGATCTACGACCGGATTTGCGAAATCCTTGGCGGCAGAAAGCCCGAGCATTTCACTTATGAGCTGTTCCTTGACGACAAGGGCAGCAAGATTTCGAAATCTTCGGGGAATGGCATCTCGATCGACGAATGGCTGACCTATGCCAGTTCCGAAAGCCTTGCCTATTTCATGTATCAAAAGCCCAAAACCGCGAAACGTCTGTTCTTTGACGTGATCCCGAAAGCGGTGGACGAATATCACCAGCAACTGCGGGCCTTCCCGGATCAGGATGCCGCGGCGCAGGTGAACAACCCGGTCTGGCACATCCACGGCGGCACCCCGCCGGAATCGAAGATGGTTGTGCCGTTTGCGATGCTGCTGAACCTTGCCGCTGTGGCCGGGGCGTCCGACAAGGACGGGCTGTGGGGCTTTATCAAGCGCTACGCCCCTGACGCCAGCCCCGAGACCCATCCCGATCTGGATCAGGCAGCGGGCTTTGCCATTCGCTATTTCCACGATTTCGTGGCCCCCCATCGTCAATTCCGCGCCCCGACCGAGCAAGAGCGCGCGGCGCTGACCGATCTGGCAGCACGGCTGCGGGTCTGGGATGGCGGGCTGGACGCCGAGGAGCTGCAATCGCTGGCCTTTGCCGTTGGCAAGGATCATGGGTTCGAGAACCTGCGCGACTGGTTCAAGGCCCTTTATGAAGTGCTGCTGGGCGCCAGCCAAGGCCCGCGCTTTGGCGGCTTTATCGCGCTTTACGGCGTGGATGAGACCGTGGCCCTGATCGAAAAAGGTCTGGCGGGCGAACTGGC
This sequence comes from Actibacterium sp., assembly GCF_041584535.1. Lineage (GTDB taxonomy): Bacteria > Pseudomonadota > Alphaproteobacteria > Rhodobacterales > Rhodobacteraceae > Actibacterium_D. The sequence continues at coordinate 1,733 of NZ_JBFHDW010000362.1, forward strand.
GGCCTGATCCGGCCAGAGCTTTTTTGCGATTTTCATCAAGGTTGGGCTGGGTATTTAACCCGGCCTTAACCCTTGTCTGCTAGAGCTTGCATCTGACCCGGGCAGGATGTGCCGGGACTGACTTCACGACAGCGACGGACAATTGAGCGGTGCCTTGGCGGCCGGGTCTCGTCCGTTTGCCGATGTGCCGATCTGGTGCGTGGGCAGATGGAAAGGGCTGAGAATGAACAAGGCAATCACTGACGGGCTGCTGCTGACGCCGCCGCAATTCGCAAATGGGCTGGACGTCTGGTCAAGCGAGGATGGCACGCCGGGATCGGCCACCTATGACGGTGCGGCGAACGCGGCGCTGGTGTCGGCGGATCAGGATTTTGGCGGCTGTCTGGAAATGGCGAAGACCCAGACGCTGCAAAAGCTGCGTTACATGGGGCAGACGCCGATCCTGCCGGGCTGTTATCTGCGTGTGACCGCGCGTATCAAGGCGATCAGCGGCAACCTGCCAGATGTGCGCATCGCGGCCTGGGCCGGTGACGGGACCGAGGCGC
>NZ_JBFHDW010000363.1:0-2254 GCF_041584535.1 Actibacterium sp.
AGGGGTCGCTGACCATGCCCGACGGGCTGACCTATACCGGCGCGTGGAAGGCCGACCAGATCAACGGTCTGGGTAAGCTGACGCAATCCAACGGTGACGTTTACGAGGGCCTTCTGGTCGAAGGCGAACGCCACGGCGCGGGCAAAGTGACCTTTGCCAATGGCGATATCTATGAGGGCGCCTTCGTCCATGACCAGCGTCAGGGCAAAGGCACGTTCCGCGGCGCTGATGGCTATTTCTACGAAGGCGACTGGGTGGCGGGCCGCATTCAGGGCATCGGCCGGGTAAGTTATCCCGATGGCTCGGTCTATGAGGGCCAGTTCGCTGACGATCTGGCCGATGGCGCGGGCAAGATCACCTATCCCGATGGCTCGACCTATGAGGGCGACTGGGTCGCCGGCATCATCGAAGGCACCGGCACCGCGCAATATGCCAGCGGGCTGGTCTACAAGGGCGCGTGGAAAGACGCGCTGTTCGATGGGCAGGGCACGATGACCTATTCCGATGGCTATACCTATACCGGGTCATGGGAAAAGGGTCTGCGCGCCGGGGCGGGCAAGGCGGTCTATGCCGATGGCACGGTTTACGAGGGCAATTTCGTCGCCGGTCAGCGCGAAGGCCTTGGCAAGATGACCATGCCTGACGGGTTCTCGTATGACGGCGAATGGCTGGCGGGCGAGTTCCACGGCAAGGGCGTGGCCACCTATGCGAATGGCGATGTCTATGAGGGCATGTTCGCGGGTGGCAAACGTCAGGGCGAAGGCACGGTGCGCTTTGCCGATGGCACCGTCGAAAGCGGCACATGGGCCAACAATGTCCGCACCTCAAAAGGCGCGACGGGCAGCGCCGAATAACGCTGCCCGCCGGTTGATCAATTCTCTTTCAGCTTGGTGATCTTCATCATCCGCATGATGAATTTCTCGTAGAACGGCTCGCTGACGCCAGTGCGCACCTTGCGCATGAAATACCATTCAAACGCCAGCTTGGCCCAATGCACCCACCGGCCTTGCGAGGTCCAGTTGACGTTGCGCGGCGGGTTTTGCGGCATGGCAAGGAAAGCCGCGCCCCGGTCACCGAAATCTGCCAGACACAGCGCGTTCCACGTGGCGATCTCTTTCGGCTCTTTGCCCTTCATGATCAGCGGAATGTTATGCGCGGTCGCGGTCACCATGCTTTCGATCATAAAGCCGGTTTTCGGCACGCCGGTCGGCACCGGAGTCGCCACCGGCGGCGCGATGGCGATACAGACGCCGATGCCAAAGATGTTCTGGTATTTCGGGTTGCGCTGATATTCGTCGACGATGACAAACCCGCGCGGGTTCACCAGACCGTCAATGCCGCGCAGCGCCGGGATGCCGCGGAAGGCCGGCAGCATCATCGAATACTTGAACGGCAGGGCATGCTGTTTCTTTTCGCTGCCATCCTCGTTCACTTCGGTCACATGCACGGTGCCATCTTCGAACTTGTTCACCTTGGCATTGGTGATCCAGTTCATGTCGCGGTCGCGCATGATGCTTTCCAGCATACCCTTGGTGTCCCCGACCCCGCCAAGGCCCAGATGGCCGACATAGGGTTCCGAGGTGACAAAGGTCATCGGCACCTTGTCGCGGATCTTGCGGCGGCGCAGATCGGTGTCGATGGTCATGGCGTATTCATAGGCCGGACCAAAGCACGATGCGCCCTGAACCGCGCCGACCACGATCGGGCCGGGATCGGCGCAGAAGTCGTCCCAGTTGTCGCCCGACACTTCGGCATGTTCGATATGGCAGACCGAGTTGGTATAGCCATCGGGGCCAAAACCCTCGATCTCGTCAAAGGCCAGTTCGGGGCCGGTGGCGATGACCAGATAGTCGTAGGACACTTCCTTGCCGCTATCGAGGATGATCTTGTTCTCATCCGGCAGCAGTTGCTTGGCGCCGTCGCAGATAAAGTCGATCTTGCGCTTTTTCATCACCGGAGCCAGCTCGACCGTGATGTCTTTCTTTTTACGCCAGCCAACACCGGCCCACGGGTTGGACGGGGTAAACTGGAAATAGGGCTTGTTGGAGATCACGGTAACCGTGTCGCCCTTGCCCAGCGTCTCTTTCAGTTCATAGGCCTGAATGGTGCCACCCAACCCTGCCCCCAAAACGACGACATGCGCCATGATCGGTATCCTCCACAACCTGCGGAACAAGGGAATCCTGCCGCATTTATCAAGCAGGCTATTATACATTCACCGAACCGAATTTGATCTATGTCAAACTTGGCGGCC
>NZ_JBFHDW010000364.1:0-2254 GCF_041584535.1 Actibacterium sp.
GGATCTGCACCGCTTTGCCGGCGATTTCGACGGCCATTTCGGGTGCATACCATTTCGCCATCGAGGTCTGGGTGTCACAGCGCACGCCCAGGTCCAGACGTTGCAGCCCGCGCTGGCACAACAGGCGCGCGGCATCCAGGTGCGTGGCCATGTCGGCCAAGTAGCCTTGAATCAACTGGTGCCCGCCGATCGGCTTACCATGTTGTTGGCGATCCTGCGCATATTTGACGGCACATTCCAACGCCGCCTGCGCTATGCCAATGCTCGTCAGGCCGACAAACACGCGAGCGCTCTCAAACAGTTTCAATGTCTGGAACAGGCCGCCGCCTGCATTACCCAGAACATGGTCAGCGCTGGTTTCGGCACGGTCGAAAAACAATTCGCAGGTCGATGCACCGATAAGCCCCAGCTTGCGCAATTCGCGGCTCTCGTAGTTGCCGGTATCGCGGTCGACGATGACCATGGAAATACCGTCGTCCAGATTGCAGACAACGATGGCGAAATCCGACTGGGCCCCATTGGAAATCCAGAGCTTCTGGCCAGTGACGAAAATCTTATCGCCCTCGCGGTCCGCACGTGTCTTGACCTCGCGTACGTTCGAACCGACCTCTGGTTCGGAAATACAGGTGGCACAGATCCGTTCGCTGCGCAGGAGCGGCTTCAGATAGGCCTCTTTCTGCGCCACATTTCCCAAGAGGTTGACCGCGAACACGGCATGACCCTGAATCAGCACCGCGATTGCCAGATCGGCCCATATCCGGGCCAGTTCCTCGTATAGGATGCCATAGGTCATGCGGTCGATTCCGGCACCGCCGTCCTCTTCGGGGATCAGGCCGCTGATCAGCCCGAATTCCTCGACCTTGGCGAACAGGGACTTCAGGGTTTTCGCATCGGGGGGGTGGCCGAGGTTCTCGTATTTCTCGGCCAGCGGCGCGAACTCTGCCTCGGCCATCTTGCGGAAGTTTTCCAGCAACATGCGTTGCTCATCTGTATAGATTGCCTGAGCGGCGGCGATCACGTTTTCCATGGTTCGTCTCCTTGTTTCAACGGCCCAGAATGGTGACGCAGGCGGCCGCTTCTTCTACCCCGTGCAACCCCCCGCCGTTTTCGGCGATGGCGTTCTTTGCCCCTTCGACCTGACGCGCGCCAGCTTCGCCGCGCAGTTGCGTGACCAGTTCGAAAACCTGCCCTATCCCTGTGGCACCGACCGGGTGGCCCTTGGATTCCAACCCGCCCGAGGGGTTCACCGGAATGCGTCCACCGATCTTTGTCTCGCCGCGCAGACTGGCGGGACCGCCCTCGCCGAATTCGACAAATCCGAGGTTCTCGATCTGGATCACTTCGCCCACGGCCGTGGCGTCATGCACTTCGGCCACCGATATATCCTCGGGGCCGATCCCGGCCTGTTCATAGGCCTCAAGCGCGGCAAGCCGGGTCAGGTGGTTCTTGTAATCTTCCGGCGGACGATCGGTGCCCGAGCGCAGGATCGCGGCCTTGACCTTGATCGCGCGCGCGGGATCTAGGCCCAGACGTTTTATCCCCTCGCCGGTGCATAAAACGGCCGCAGCGGCCCCGTCCGAGATCGGGGCGCACATCGGCAGGGTCAGCGGATAGGTGATCGGCGGCGCGGCCAATACCTGATCGACGCTCATGGCTTCTCGGTATTGCGCCAGTGGATTATGCACGGAATGCGCATGGTTCTTGGCGGCGACGGCGGCGAACTGTTCCTGAGTTGTGCCAAAGGTCTTCATGTGCAGCCGGGCGAAGCCTGCGTAGACATCCATGAACACGCTGTAGGGCTTGGGCGATTTCGATCCTTCGGGTTCCTCGACCCCTGCACCCAGATCGGCCAGCCGTTGCGCGACCTCTTCGCTGTTGCTGACGTCCCAGCCGCTGTCGAAGGCCGAAAACATCAACGCACGGTCGTCAGAATACATCTTTTCGGCGCCCACGGCGAGACAGCAGTCGCCATTGCCGGCCTTGAGGAAATCGACTGCCAGTTTGAACCCGGTCGAGGCGCTGGCGCAGGCGTTTTCGACATTCACCACCGGAATGCCCTGAATGCCCATTTCACGCAGCGCGATTTCGCCGCGGATCATGTGCTGGCCCTCCATGTGGCCCTGCACCGCGTTCGAGAAGAATGCGCCGTCGATACGATCTGCCGTCACTCGGGCATCGGAAAGCGCGGCGGCGACGGCCTCGCCGGTCATGTCCTTGATGGTTTTGTCCCGGAACTTTCCGAACGGCGTCATCC
>NZ_JBFHDW010000365.1:0-2251 GCF_041584535.1 Actibacterium sp.
CGGCCTCATCAGTGCCCGAGGCCCGCACGTTGGTCAGCTTCTTGCCTTTCCACGGGTTGACCTCAAGATCATTGTCGCGCGAATGCTCGCCGATGACCATGCCGGTATAGACCTGTTCCTGCGGGCCGATGAACATGCGGCCGCGTTCTTCGAGGTTCCACAGCGCATAGGCAACCGAAACACCGGATTCCATCGAGATCAGCACCCCGGCGCGACGGCCCGGGATCGGGCCTTTGTAGGGCGCCCATTCGTGGAACACGCGGTTCAGCACGCCGGTGCCGCGGGTGTCGGTCAGGAATTCACCGTGATAGCCGATCAGGCCGCGCGACGGCACATAGGCGATGATGCGGGTCTTGCCGACGCCAGCCGGTTTCATCTCGGCCAGTTCGCCCTTGCGCGAACCGGTGATCTTTTCGATCACCGCGCCGGAATATTCGTCATCGACGTCGATGGTGACTTCTTCGATCGGCTCAAGGCGGACGCCGTTTTCCTCGCGGAACAGCACCTGAGGCCGGCTGATCGACAGTTCAAACCCCTCGCGGCGCATGTTCTCGATCAGAACGCCCATCTGCAATTCGCCGCGACCGGCGACTTCGAAGGCCTCGCCGCCCGGCGTGTCCGAGATGCGAATGGCGACGTTCGATTCTGCCTCTTTCATCAGGCGGTCACGGATGACGCGCGACTGAACCTTGCTGCCATCGCGGCCCGCCAGCGGGCTGTCGTTGATGCCGAAGGTGACGGTGATGGTCGGCGGGTCGATCGGTTGCGCGTCCAGCGGTTGATCGACGGCCAGCGCACAGATCGTATCAGCCACGGTGGCCTTGGACATGCCGGCAATCGACACGATGTCGCCAGCGAGGGCTTCTTCGATGTCCTGTTGGCCCAGACCGCGGAAGGCTTGAATCTTGGTGACGCGGAACTGTTCGATCTTCTGGCCGATGCGTGACAGGGCCTGAACCGTGGCACCCACCTTGAGGCGCCCGGTTTCGACCCGGCCGGTCAGGATGCGGCCGACGAACGGGTCATTGCCCAGCGTCGTGGCCAGCATGGTGAAGTCTTCGTTCTGATGCGCCAGCTGCTTGGGCTTGGGCACGTGGTTGACGATCAGCTTGAACAGCGCGTCCAGATTCTTGCGCGGACCGTCCAGATCGGTATCGGCCCAGCCCGAGCGGCCCGAGGCATAGAGATGCGGGAAATCCAGTTGGTCTTCGCTGGCGTCGAGGTTGGCGAACAGGTCGAACACCTCGTTCAGCGCGCGATCCGGCTCGGCGTCGGGTTTGTCGACCTTGTTCAGCACCACGATCGGGCGCAGGCCCAGCGCCAGCGCCTTGGAGGTCACGAACTTGGTTTGCGGCATCGGGCCTTCGGCGGCATCGACCAGCAGAACCACACCGTCGACCATGCTGAGGATCCGCTCGACCTCGCCGCCGAAATCGGCGTGGCCGGGGGTGTCGACGATATTGATCCGGGTGCCTTTCCATTCGACCGAGGTCGCCTTGGCCAGAATGGTGATCCCGCGCTCGCGCTCAAGATCGTTGCTGTCCATCATGCGTTCAGCCACGGCCTGATTTTCGCGGAACGCGCCCGACTGTTTCAAAAGCTCGTCAACCAGCGTGGTCTTGCCGTGGTCGACGTGAGCGATAATTGCGATATTCCGAAGGTCCATAACGTCTGCCTTAATAGGGGTTGCCGGGGCCATACCGTGCAGCCGCAGAAAAGGCCAGCGTTAATGCGATGCGGTGTTCGAGAACAGGTGAATCACCAGAATCCCCGCGATGATCATCGCCATGCCGATCAGCGCTGGCAGGTCGGATTTCTGGCCAAAGATCAGCCAGCCCATGCCGGTGATCAAAACGATGCCCAGCCCAGACCAGATCGCATAGACCACGCCAAGCTGCATGTATTTCAGGGTCTGCGCCATCAGGTAGAATGCGGTGCCATAGCCCACCACGACCAACAGCGATGGCCCCAGCCGGGTGAATTGCTGGCTGGCCTGCATGGCGGTCGAGCCGATGGTCTCGGCGATGATGGCGGCAAAGAGCAGAAGATAGGCTTTGGGCATGGCGGCACTTTCCTTGGTCCGGCCAGCCTAGCCATGAAAAACGGGCCGGGGAATGCCCCGGCCCGGAATTGTTGTGCGTGACGTGGCGGCGGCTTAGCCGACCAGCGCCTTGTTCAGGTTCTGGTCGATCCGTTCAAGGAAGCCCATCGTGGTCATCCATTTCTGATCGGGGCCGACCAGCAGCGCCAG
>NZ_JBFHDW010000366.1:0-2241 GCF_041584535.1 Actibacterium sp.
ACGAAATACTGGATCACCAACGGCCCGGATGCCGACACTTTGGTGGTTTATGCCAAGACCGACCCCGAGGCCGGCAGCAGGGGCATCACCGCCTTTATCGTCGAAAAAACCATGAAGGGCTTCAGCACCAGCCCGCATTTCGACAAGCTGGGGATGCGCGGCTCGAACACGGCCGAGCTGATCTTTGACGATGTCGAGGTGCCGTTCGAAAACGTGCTGGGCGAGGAAGGCAGAGGCGTGCGCGTGCTGATGTCGGGTCTGGATTTTGAGCGCGTGGTGCTGTCGGGCATCGGCACCGGCATCATGGCCGCCTGTCTGGACGAAATCATGCCCTATATGGCCGAGCGCAAGCAATTCGGCCAGCGGATCGGGGATTTCCAGCTGATGCAGGGCAAGATCGCCGACATGTATACCAAGATGAACTCGGCCCGGGCCTATACTTACGAGGTCGCCAAGGCCTGTGACCGCGGCGAGGTCACCCGCGCCGATGCGGCGGCCTGTGTGCTCTATGCCTCCGAAGAGGCGATGGTCGTCGCCCATCAGGCGGTTCAGGCGATGGGTGGCGCGGGCTTCATGAATGAAAGCGCCGTCAGCCGCATCTTCCGCGACGCCAAGCTGATGGAGATCGGCGCTGGCACCAGTGAAATCCGCCGGATGCTGGTTGGCCGCGAAATGATGGGGGCGATGGGGTGAAACTCAACTCGCAAATCCTGCCCACCTCCGAGGTGTTTCAGACCAACCGCGCCGGTCACCTTCAGGCGCTGGACGAGGTCGCCCAAGCCGCCGGTCTGGCGATGCTGGGCGGCGGCGAAAAGGCGCGCGAACGCCATCTGGCGCGGGGCAAACTGTTGCCGCGCGACCGGGTGGCCAACCTGCTGGACCCCGGCTCGCCGTTTCTGGAAATCGGCGCCACCGCAGCGCATAATATGTACGAGGGTGCCGCACCCTGTGCCGGTGTCGTCGCCGGTGTCGGCCGGGTGCAGGGGCTGGAGTGCATGGTCATCTGCAATGATGCCACCGTTAAGGGCGGCACCTATTACCCGATGACCGTCAAGAAACACCTGCGCGCGCAGGAGATCGCCGAGGAATGCAATCTGCCCTGCATCTATCTGGTCGATTCCGGCGGCGCCAACCTGCCCAATCAGGACGAGGTCTTTCCCGACCGCGACCATTTCGGCCGCATCTTCTACAATCAGGCCCGGATGAGCGCCAAGGGCATCCCGCAGATCGCGGTGGTGATGGGCTCGTGCACGGCGGGCGGCGCCTATGTGCCTGCCATGTCGGATGTGACGATCATCGTCCGCGATCAGGGTACGATCTTTCTGGCCGGCCCGCCGCTGGTCAAGGCCGCGACAGGCGAGGTGGTCACGGCCGAGGATCTGGGCGGCGGCGATGTGCATACGCGCCTGTCCGGCGTGGCCGATTATCTGGCCGAGGATGACGCGCATGCGCTGGCCCTCGCGCGCCGCGCCGTCGGCAACCTCAACCGCGCCAAACCCGCCACCGTGCAATGGCAAAGCCCGCAAGACCCGGCCTATGACCCTGAGGAAATCCTTGGCGTCGTCCCCGCCGACCTGCGCACGCCCTATGACATCCGCGAAGTCATCGCGCGGTTGGTGGATGGCTCGTATTTCGATGAATTCAAACCGCGCTTTGGCGAAACGCTGGTCACCGGATTCGCGCATGTGATGGGCTGCCCGGTGGGCATCATCGCCAATAACGGCGTGCTGTTCTCGGAAAGCGCCCAGAAAGGCGCGCATTTCGTCGAACTGTGCAGCCAGCGCAACATCCCGCTGGTGTTCCTGCAAAACATCACCGGCTTCATGGTTGGCCGCAAATACGAGAACGAAGGCATCGCCCGCCACGGCGCCAAGATGGTCACCGCCGTCGCCACCACCAACGTGCCCAAAATCACCATGCTGGTCGGCGGCAGCTTCGGCGCCGGCAACTACGGCATGGCCGGCCGCGCCTATCAGCCGCGCTTTCTGTGGACATGGCCCAACAGCCGCATCAGCGTCATGGGCGGTGAACAGGCAGCAGGCGTGCTGGCCACAGTGCGCCGCGAAGGGATCGAGCGTAAAGGCGGCAGCTGGAGCGCCGAAGACGAGGCCGAATTCAAGCGCCCGACGATCGAGATGTTCGCCGAGCAATCGCACCCGCTCTACGCGTCGGCCCGGCTTTGGGATGACGGCATCATCGACCCGCGCAAATCGCGCGAGGTGCTGGCGCTCAGCCTGTCCG
>NZ_JBFHDW010000367.1:0-2233 GCF_041584535.1 Actibacterium sp.
AAAACCGCTGATCCTGTGGATCAACGACGGTCTGATGGCCGTGTTCTTTTTCCTGATCGGGCTAGAACTGAAGCGCGAGATGCTTGAGGGCAAGCTGAAGAACCCGCGCGATGTGGTTCTGCCCGGCATGGCGGCGGTGGGCGGCATGATTGCCCCGGCGCTGATCTATGCGGCGCTGAACTGGGGTAACCCGGCGACGATTGGCGGCTGGGCGATTCCGGCGGCGACGGACATTGCCTTTGCGCTGGGGGTGCTGGCGCTGCTGGGCACCCGCGCCCCGGCCTCGTTAAAGGTGTTCCTGCTGACGCTGGCCATTCTCGACGACCTTGGCGCCATCATCATCATCGCGTTGTTCTATACCGCCGAACTGAAAGTGGATTACCTGCTTTTGGCGCTGCTGCCGCTGGCCGGGCTGGCCTGGCGGAACTACAAGGGCCAGCACCGGATCGCGCCGTCGGTCCTGTTGGGGGTGATCCTGTGGGTTCTGGTGCTGAAATCCGGGGTTCATGCGACGCTGGCCGGGGTGATCACCGCGTTCTTCATCCCGAACGTGGACAAATACGGCAAGTCGCCGCTGCATGCGCTTGAGAACGCGCTGTCGCCTTACGTGCTGTATCTGATCGTGCCGATCTTTGCCTTTGCCAATGCCGGTGTGGTTCTGGGTGGGCTGTCGCTGTCGGACCTGTTGTCGCCGCTGCCGCTGGGCATCGGGCTGGGCCTGATCCTGGGCAAGCAAGCGGGCGTGTTCGGCATGACGTGGCTGATGGTGAAAACCGGGCTGGCGCGGCTGCCGCATGGCGTGGGCTGGGCGCATATCTATGGCCTGTCCTGCCTTGCCGGGATCGGCTTTACCATGTCGCTGTTCATCGGCTCGCTTAGTTTTGCCGATCAAAGCCTGATGAATGAGGTGCGACTGGGCGTGCTGTCGGGATCGGTGATATCGGCGCTGCTGGGGTTTGCCGTGCTGCGCCTGACCGGCCAGCGGGACGAGGCCCCGGCCCCGGCCCCCGCGACCTGATCCAGACGACCTGACCCAAACGAAAACACCCCCGCATCACCAGATGCGGGGGTGTTGATTTCAGCGGTCTGACCTGAAGATCAGACGCGGGCGTCGCGGATCAGTTTCAGAATGTTCTGCGCCGCCTCGGGGATGTTGGTGCCCGGACCAAAGATCGCCTTGACCCCGCGGTCATAGAGATACTGATAGTCCTGCTGCGGGATCACCCCACCGCAAACCACGATGATATCGTCAGCCCCGGCGGCTTTCAGCGCCTCGACCAGTTTCGGTGCCAACGTCTTGTGACCGGCGGCCTGCGACGAAATCCCCACCACATGCACGTCGTTATCCACGGCGTCCTGCGCGGCCTCTTCCGGGGTCTGGAACAGCGGGCCTACGTCGACGTCAAAGCCGATATCGGCAAAGGCGGTGGCGATCACCTTGGCGCCGCGGTCATGACCGTCCTGCCCCATCTTGACCACCAGCATCCGCGGACGACGACCTTCTTCCACGGCAAAGTCCTCGACAGATTTCTGGATCGCGGCAAAGCCTTCGTCGCCCTCGTAAGCGGCACCGTAAACACCGGCCAGCGTTTTGACCTCGGCGCGGTGACGGCCGAATGCTTTTTCCATCGCCATGCTGATTTCTCCCACGGTTGCGCGCGCCCGGGCGGCCTCGACCGCCAGACGCAGCAGGTTGCCTTCGCCGCTGGCCGCTGCCTGTTCCAAAGCGCCCAGAGCGGCGTCACAGACAGCCTGATCGCGGGCCGCGCGGGTTTTGGCCAGACGCGCCACCTGGCTTTCACGCACGGCGACGTTGTCGACATCCAGAATGTCGATCGGGTCTTCCTTGGCCAGACGGAACTTGTTCACGCCGACGATCACCTCTTCGCCACGGTCGACAGCAGCCTGATAACGGGCGGCGGCCTCTTCGATGCGCAGCTTGGGCATGCCGGTGGCGACCGCTTTGGTCATGCCACCCAGTTCGTCCACCTCTTCGATCATCTTCCACGCCGCTTCGGCCAGATCGGCAGTCAGCTTTTCGACGTAATACGACCCGGCCAGCGGATCGACGACCTTGGTGACCTTGGTCTCGTTCTGCAGGATCAGCTGCGTGTTCCGCGCGATCCGGGCCGAGAATTCGGTCGGCAGGGCAATCGCCTCGTCAAAGGCGTTGGTGTGCAGCGACTGAGTGCCGCCCAGCACCGCCGACATCGCCTCATAGGCGGTGCGGACG
>NZ_JBFHDW010000368.1:0-2217 GCF_041584535.1 Actibacterium sp.
CAGACCGATTGCCAGTTGTGGATGGTCAATGCCCGCGCCAACGAATTCTACGTGATCCGCGACCACGGCAAGGGCAGCAGCTTTACCTATCGGGTGCGCTGAGCCGCCCCTAAACGCCCGGCGCCGGATAGCGCGCCGCCAGATCGGCCATCAGCGCCCGGTCCTGATCGTCCAGCGCCCCACTGGCCCAAGGCCGGAACCGCAGCCGGAAGGCTTGTAGCAACATATCCTCGGGCACATCCGGATAGCCGAACCGCCGCGCATCGGTGGCAAAGTCTCCGGGCGCTTGCCCCGGTTCAGGCCAGACCGACAGCCCGGCCCGCGCCAACCGCCGCCAGTCGAACCGCACGCCGGGATCGGACTTGCGCTCTGGCGCCATGTCGGAATGCGCGATGACCCGTTCCGGCCCGATGGCCCAACGCCCCATCACAGCGCGCAACAGCGCCTCCAGCGCCGCCATCTGCGGCTCGGGGAAGGGATGCGCACCGGTATTGGCCAGTTCGATCCCGATCGAGCGCGAATTCACATCCGCCACATCGCCCCACGCCCCGGCCCCGGCATGCCAGGCGCGGTCTTTCTCGGGCACAAGGCTGGCGACCCTGCCCGCCTCGTCGATCAGGTAATGGGCTGAAACCTCGGCCTTGGCGTCGCACAGCCGCGCAAGCGCCTCTTGGGCGCTTTGCATGGCGGTGTAATGCAGGACAATCAGGTCGGGCTGCGCCCCGCCGCGCCGTGGCCCGCAATTGGGCGACGGGTGGCTGAGTGGTGGCATCGGCGTCAGTTCACGACCTTGCGGAACGGACGGGGATCCCAGCCGCAGGCAAAGCCGTCGCCATCGGGGTCAAGGCTCATCCGGTCGCGATCCGGGCCACCGGCCTTGAGAAACGCCTCTTGCGCCAGATCGGCCGACGGATATTTCGCGCAGTTACGCGCGGTTTGCGAACTGCCCAGCAGGTTGGTGCGGCGATAGACCTTCTGACCGACCTGATTGCCCGAGGTCAGGGCATATTCGACGATATTCGGCCCGGTCGAGGTGCGGCCCGGCACGGCGGTCGGTTCGATCACCTGATAAAGCTGGCGCTGCGCCTCAAGGCGCTCGGCGTCGCTTTGAATGCTTTCACGGGCGGCAACGGCCTGAAAATCCTGCTCGTCGGAAATGCCCGAATGGTTGGTGCTGACCTGCGGCCCGGCGTCTTCGGCGGTTGCCACCAGTTCGGTGCCACCCGTCGCGGTCGCGGCGCCGGCCAATTCGGCCTCGCGCTGTTGTTCATAGCTGCTGCCGCCGATCAGATCGACACCGCTGGCCGAATCCGGCACCGGCGGCGCGCAGGCCGCAACAGTCACCACACCAAGGATCGCCAAGGACAACCGCATAGAAAAACCCTGCTCTGCTTGCGTTTCGCGACGGTTTACCACCATTTGCCCGGCTTGGAAACAAACCCGGCGGCGGTTTCCAGCGCATAGGCGGTGTTCAGCAGATCATCCTCGGCCCACGGGCGCCCGATCAGTTGCAGACCCAGCGGCAGACCCTGTTCGCTCATGCCGGTGGGCACAGCGATGCCGGGCAGACCAGCAAGGTTGACGGTCACGGTGAACACGTCGTTCAGATACATCTCGATCGGGTCGGCCTCGATCATCTCGCCCAGACCAAAGGCCGGCGACGGGGTGGTCGGGGTCAGGATCGCGTCGATCCCGGCGGCAAAGGCCTGATCGAAATCGCGCTTGATCAGCGCGCGCACCTTGCGGGCGCGGTTGTAATAGGCGTCATAGAACCCAGCCGACAGCACATAGGTGCCGATCATCACCCGGCGCTGAACCTCGTGGCCGAACCCTTCGGCGCGGGTTTTCTCATACATCTGGGTGATGCCGTCACCGGCCCCCAGCTTGGCACGGTGGCCATAGCGCACGCCATCATAGCGGGCCAGATTCGACGAGGCCTCAGCCGGGGCGATCACATAATAGGCGGGCAGCGCGTATTTGGTATGCGGCAGGCTGATATCGACGATCTCGGCCCCGGCATCGCGCAGCATCTCGGCGCCCTCATGCCACAGCTTTTCGATCTCGGCGGGCATCCCGTCCATGCGGTATTCCTTGGGGATACCGATCTTTTTACCGCGAATATCGCCGGTCAGCGCCGCCTCGAAATCCGGCACGGGCAGATCGGTCGAGGTCGAATCCTTCGGATCGTGGCTGCACATCGCTTCCAGCATGATCGCG
>NZ_JBFHDW010000369.1:0-2211 GCF_041584535.1 Actibacterium sp.
ATGCTGGCAGACGAGCCCGCCGCCTATGGCGGTCAGAACAAGGGCATGTCGCCCTATGGGTTTCTGGCCGCCGGTCTGGGGGCCTGCACGTCGATGACAGTGCGGATGTATGCCCGGCGCAAGGGCTGGCCGCTGACCCATATCCGGGTCGATGTCACCCATGACAAGGTCCATGCCCAGGACGCCGGTCAGGCCGGACCGGCCAAGGCCGACCACTTTACCCGCGAGATCATGCTTGAGGGCGACCTGACCGAGGAACAGCGCCAGCGCCTGTTAGAGATCGCAGATAAATGCCCGGTGCATGACACGCTGACCAAGACCAACCACGTCATCACCCGGCTGTTATAGTCCGCTGCGTCTGAGCTGCGACGTTGGAGGAAAGCCGGCTGAAATGGTTGTGCAGCACATAGTCCTTGTGCGGCCCCAGCGCCCGCCATGTCGAGCGCCAGTCCGGCCAGTGGTGGAACTCGTAAGACACCTGATACAGATCGGGGTCGCAGGAATGGCTGGCCTGCGGCGCCGGATCGTCGCAATCAAAGCGGTGAAACGGCCGGGCATCGGCAAAATAGACGGCGATCATATTGCCCTCGGCCCGCCAGTGATACGACCGGCTGGCCGCAATCGGCACCTGCCCCGGCACCTTAAGCGTGCCTTCCTCGCGATACAGCAGCCCGTCCTTTTCCGGGATCAGCCGGGCAATGCCGGTAAATTCGACATGCCGCCCCAGAAACAGGTCTTCGACGATACGCTCGATACTCCAGTCACCTTCAAATTCGTCAAGTCTGGGCATAGACGCCTCCGCAACCTTGCCGCCCGATCCCCTAGCTAGTATGAGACGCCCAAATCCGCAACAAACGCAAGGCCTGCCGATGATCCCTCGCTATTCCCGCCCCGACATGGTCGCTATCTGGTCGCCCGAGACCAAGTTCAAGATCTGGTACGAGATCGAGGCCCACGCCTGTGATGCACAAGCCGATCTGGGTGTCATCCCCCGCGCCAATGCCGAGGCCGTCTGGAAAGCCAAGGATGTCGAATTCGACGTCGCCCGCATCGACGAGATCGAGGCCGTCACCAAGCATGACGTCATCGCCTTTCTGACCCATCTGGCCGAACATGTCGGCAATGACGAAGCCCGCTTTGTGCATCAGGGCATGACCAGTTCGGATGTTCTGGACACTTGCCTGAACGTGCAACTGGTGCGCGCCTCCGACATCCTGCTGGAGGGTGTCGACAAGGTTCTGGCCGCGCTGAAAAAGCGCGCGTTCGAACACAAGAACACCGTGCGCGTCGGCCGCAGCCACGGCATCCATGCCGAACCGACCACGATGGGCCTGACCTTTGCCCGCTTCTATGCCGAGATGGACCGCAACAAGAACCGGCTTGAAAAGGCCAGATGGGAAGTCGCCACCGGCGCCATTTCCGGCGCGGTCGGCACCTTTGCCAATATCGATCCGGCGGTCGAAGAACATGTCTGCGAGAAAATGGGCCTGCGCCCTGAACCGATCAGCACTCAGGTCATCCCGCGCGACCGGCACGCGATGTTCTTTGCCACGCTCGGTGTGATCGCCAGCAGCATCGAAAACGTCGCCATCGAAATTCGCCACATGCAGCGCACCGAAGTTCTGGAAGGCGCAGAGTTCTTCTCGATGGGCCAAAAGGGCTCGTCGGCGATGCCGCATAAGAAAAACCCGGTTCTGACCGAAAACCTGACCGGCCTTGCCCGTCTGGTGCGCATGACCGTCGTTCCCGCGATGGAGAACGTCGCCCTCTGGCACGAACGCGACATCAGCCACAGCTCGGTCGAGCGCGGCATCGGTCCCGATGCCACGATCACCCTTGATTTCGCGCTGAACCGTCTGGCCGGTGTGGTCGAGAAAATGCTGGTCTTCCCCGAGAACATGCTGGACAACATGAACAAATTCCCCGGTCTGGTGATGAGCCAGCGGGTGCTGCTGGCCCTGACACAAGCCGGTGTGTCGCGCGAAGACGCCTATTCCATGGTGCAGCGCAACGCGCTGAAAGTCTGGGAAGAGCGGCTTGATTTCCGCGAATTGCTGCTGGCTGACGCCGACGTGGTGGCGGCGCTTGGCGTCGACGGGATCAACTCGAAATTCGACATGGAATACCACACCAAACATGTCGACACGATCTTCAAACGCGTGTTCGGCGAAAGCTAAACCGATTGGCCGCGCCGGGTCGCAATCTGTCGAC